>JAGCFA010000001.1 GCA_017650375.1 Alphaproteobacteria bacterium
ATATTGTCTCCTACCATTTGTAACAGCCACCTAAAAATCGGTGGCTTTTCTATTTGTTTCCAGATATTTGTGCGAGTTCGAAGCTAAGATTTTTGAAAAGGACTAAAATTTAAGCATTTTCGAACTCTTAAAGTAAAATCTCAAAAAGTCTCTCTCTTATCTGAAAAGTTTATCAGAGACTAACATACGGATATTCTTTTATTTTTTGTTTCAACTTTTCAGTATCTACCGTCACTTCATCTTCAAAAATCAATTCATCAATTGTACATTTTTCTATTGATTGGTAGGTAGAGCCCATTTTATAAAAAGTAATCTTTTTTCCTAATTCCATCGCATACTCTATCTCGGAAACGCAACCGTCAGCAATTTCTCCAAAAAACCATACTTCATCTGAACGAGCAATCAAATTATTATTTCCATTACGAACCAAATCTCTGTCCACCAGTTCATATAGGAAATATCCAAATACATTAAAAGGGTTAAGAGGTATGCATCCATGTTCAAAAACATATTTACAAACAAGCATCCTCATAAAAAAGTTCTTTTTTGATTGCGCTGTAAAAACAACTGGCTTCTTTTCAATTAGGTTCATATTTTTTTCCTCAAAATTATGAGATAATTCTATCATATTTACTTTATTAAAGTCAACAATTTTGACATTTTTTTTGTGGGAAAAAACTTAAAGTTTATTTTTGATGTTTTGAATTTGTTCGGCAAGATACATTAGCTCACCCACATTTGTTCGAAGATAGCATACACTCGCCCACTATTTATAACCCTCCTTTTTTAATTAGTGACTTTTTCAAAGAAGGTTTGTTTTTACGTCTTGCTTTTCGTTTTAAAATCAGCTACACTGTCAGAAACGAAAGGAGTTTTTCAAAATGAACGAAAATTTAACCTTACAAACGACTTTGAAGCACATCAACCCACGGACAGCCACACAAGGTGAATTTGTGGAAGCTATGAATACTCATGATATGGTGTTTGGGATGGGGCCTGCAGGAACGGGGAAAACCTATTTGGCTGTGGCAAAAGCTGTCAATGAAATGCTGGCTAATCGGGTGGAAAAAATTATTTTAACGCGTCCAGCTGTGGAAGCGGGTGAAAATTTGGGTTTTTTGCCGGGGGATTTAAAGGAAAAAATTGATCCGTACTTAAGACCCCTCTATGATGCTTTGTATGAAATGCTCCCACGGGATGTGGTGGGCAAGAAAATTGCGAATGGTGAAATTGAAATTGCTCCTTTGGCTTATATGCGTGGGCGGACTTTGACACATGCCATGATTATCTTGGATGAAGCACAAAACACAACGCCGATGCAGATGAAGATGTTTTTGACGCGTTTGGGTGAAGGATCCCGTATGGTTATTAATGGAGATTTGACCCAGACCGATTTACCCCGTGGTGGTGTATCTGGTTTGGCTGAAGCCGAACGTATTTTGAAAAATGTACCAGAAATCGCTTTTGTGGAATTCACAAATAAAGATGTAGTGCGCCATGGGTTGGTTTCTAAAATAGTGCTTGCTTATGAACAGGAAAAAGCCAAAGAAAATGCCAACCGTTGATATTCAGATTCGTGATAAACATTTTTGGTTCTTGATGCGTCCTAAGGCCTTTTGTCGCCATGTGATTGAATCGGCTTGGATTGGGCATCCTGATGCCGAAATTTCTGTTGTCTTAGCAGACGATGATTTTGTCCACACGCTTAATAAGCACTATCGTGGTAAAGATAAACCTACAAATGTCCTTTCTTTTGAAAATGAAGGATTATGCGCTGGGGATATCGTGGTGGCATATGGTGTTTTGGCGCGCGAAGCCCGCGAACAACACAAATCTTTTCGTGCGCACTTAGCACATTTGTTGGTACACGGGACTTTACATTTGCAAGGCTATGACCATTTAACAGAAAAACAGGCTCAAAAAATGGAAACCCTAGAAACAAAAATCATGCAAAAATTAGGGTATGAAGATCCTTATAAGGAGTAAAAGATGCTGACGAAAATAAAATCTTTTTTTGAAAAACATCCAGAAGAAGAAGAAGCCATTGAGACTTTGGAAGAAATTATGGATCAACGTGAAGAACGTGGCGATGAAGTCTTGGTGGAAGATGATGAAATGTTATTGATGAAAAATTTATTTCATCTGCGTGATATTCGGGCGGGAGATGTTCTAATTCCTCGAACCGAAATTACGGCAATTTCTTTAACCGCCAAGTTGGAAGATTTAAAAAAGATTATTTTGCGCGATAAATTTACTCGTATTCCTGTTTATGAAAAGACTCTGGATAATATTGTAGGTGTTTTGCATACCAAAGATTTACTGTATGCACTTTTGCAGAAAAAAACAGTGGAAATCAGTACGTTGATGCATAAAAATGTTCTATTTGTTCCGGCTTCTGTGCATGTTCTTGATTTATTAAGAGATATGCAATCTAAAAGTATGCAACTTTGTGTGGTGATAGATGAATTCGGCGGAACAGCTGGGCTCATTACTTTGGAAGATTTGTTGGAAGAAATTGTGGGGGAAATTGAAGACGAACATGATGCCTTAGATACCCCTCCGGCCATTCGGCGTATTTCTCCTACGGTGGTGGAAGCCGATGCTCAGGTAAAACTTGCCAATTTGGAAAAAACGATAGGGACTTTTTTAACCCAAAAAGATAAGGAAGCTGATATAGATACAGTTGGAGGCCTTGTTTTTTATATGGCTGGTCGTTTACCTGCTAGGGGTGAGATTATCACTCACGCCTCAGGTGTTAAATTTCAAGTTTTAGAGCTTGCTTCACGCCGAATTAAAAAATTGCGTATCAGTTATTCGCCTGCCAAAAAATCTTCGAAGACAGTTTCTGCTAAAGGAAAAAAACATAAATGAAGATTATTACATTCGGTTGTCGGATGAATACTTTTGAATCAGCAGTAATGGCTGAAAAATTGCCAGAATCGGCGGATGTAGTGATTGTGAACACTTGTGCGGTGACGGCCGAGGCGGAACGCCAAGGGCGTCAAGCTATTCGTCGGGCTCGTCGTGAATACCCCAACGCTGTTCTTATTGCAACAGGGTGCGCTGTTCAGTTGAATCCTAAATCGTATCAGGATATGCCAGAAGTGGATCGTGTTTTAGGTAATCGTGAAAAATTGCAAGAAGCTTTGTTAAAAGGGGATATTGCACTGGCTGTGGACGATATCAAGGATGATTTGACTTTGCCAATTATTTCTCATTTTGAAGGGCGCACGCGGGCTTTTTTGCAGATTCAACAAGGATGTGATCATCATTGTACTTTTTGTATAGTCCGTTTTGCACGTGGGAAAAATAGAGGGCTTTCTATTTCCCAAATTATTGAACAAGCGCGTACTTTTACTCAAAATGGCTTCAATGAAATTGTTTTAACAGGGGCAGATATTGTGTCGCATCCTGATGGTTTTTGTCGCGTTGTTCGGCTTTTACTGGAACAAGTGCCGGAAATTAAACGCTTGCGCTTTGGTTCACTGGATCCCGCACCCTTAAAGGATGATTTTGTGGATTTGGTACACGATTTCCCACAGATTATGCCATATTTTCATTTTTCTATTCAATCGGGGGATGATACAGTTTTGAAACGGATGGGACGCCGACATAAAAGACAAGATGTGCTTGATTTAATTAAATCCCTTAAAAAAGTGCGCCCCAATGCTACTTTTGGAGCCGATTTGATTACAGGTTTTCCTGGTGAAACAGATGAACAATTTAAAAATACTTTGGACTTGGTAAAAAAAGGAAACATCTCGCATTTACACGTTTTTCCTTATTCTGAACGTCCTGGAACGCCAGCTATTAAATTAAAACCTGTTATTTCTGTGGCAACTCGTAAAAGACGTGCTAAAATTTTGCGGGATTTGGGGCAAGAACTCACCCAAAAGCTTTATCAAAAAATGCAGGCTCAAAAAGTTGCTGTTTTAGTCGAATCTGATAAAAAAGGCTGGACAGAAAACTATTTACCTGTTATATTAGACAAGAAAGCCAAACAAGGTGAAATTATTAAATTGACAATTAAAGGATATAATGAAAATGGGTTGGTTGGATAAATTAAAACAGGGCATGAAAAAAACAGCAGCCAAGTTGTCTGGGGTTTCAACCACCGATTTGGAATCATTAGAAGAAGCCCTTATTTTAGCTGATATAGGGGTTCAAACAGCCCATGACTTAACGGAAGCGATAAAAAAAGAAAAGTCCGAAAAAGTCAAGGAAAAACTCTTTGAAATTCTTGTTCAAAAACTGACACCGATAGCTAAACCGTTGGAAGTAAGAAAATCAGATATTCCTTTTATTATTTTGATGACAGGGGTCAATGGGGCGGGTAAGACAACCACTATTGGCAAATTGGCGCATCAATATAAATCGCAAGGTTATTCGGTGGCGATGATTGCAGCCGATACCTTCCGTGCGGGTGCATCGGAACAACTTCAGCGTTGGGCAGAACGCACTCAGTCTCCCATCTTTGTTGGGGCTGAAAATGAAGATCCTGCTGCTCTTGTCTATAAAAGTCTGGAAACTATCAGAAAAAATCCAGTAGATATTGTTTTTATTGATACGGCAGGTCGTCTTCAAAATAAAACGGGGCTGATGCAAGAACTTGCTAAAATTCGCCGTATTATCCAAAAACACTATGAAAATGCCCCTCAAGAAACAATCTTGGTTTTGGATGGTACTTCGGGGCAAAATATTCTATCACAGGTGAAACTTTTCAAAGAAGCTTGTCCTTTGACAGGGCTTATTATGACGAAATTGGATGGTTCTGCTAAAGGAGGAGTTTTGGTGGCTTTAGCTGATACTTTTAAATTGCCAGTTTATGCGCTGGGAGTGGGGGAAGGGATAGAAGATTTAAATGCCTTTACAGCCAATGATTATGTTCAAGCTTTATTGGAGAATGTCAAATGATTGATATCCATCAAGTTTTAAAAAAAGCAAGTCGTCTGGATTTATCCCATTGGCGTCGTTTGGTTTTGCTTTCTATTGGAGCCTTTTTACTGGGGATGGGTTTTGTTTTTTTTGATGTAGGGGCTGTTAGTATGCTTTTACAAAAAAACAATCAGCACGCCATTGGGTTTGACTTTTTAATTGTGGCTCTTTTCAGTGTTTGGGTTGGTAGCCTTTATGTTAAATTAGATCGTCGTCATGGATATGGCGGAGTTCCTTTAACCTTTTTCTTAACAATAATTTTACTTGGAATTTTAAAGGCTATTATTTCTTTCCCAGATTCTTCTATATTAATCAATACATTGTTTGTTTATAAGTATGTTATGCCCGTTTTGGTGGGAGTATCTTTTTGGACAATTGCACATCGTTTTATTGTTTTAAAGTTTAATTCTTTAAAATATATGGGAGTTTTAGCGGCTTTTCATTTGGGAATACTTTTTTCTGGTTTTTCCTTATCTGCAGATAGATGGACGTCTGTTCAAGCACTAAAAGGAGCTATCTATTCTTTTTTGGGGTTAACAGTTGTCATGAAAATTTTGGTCTTTTTATTGCCACAGCCAACAGAGGTCTTTGTTCGTAAGACAGGTGGCGTTCAAGATTCTTCGGAACAAAAACTGATAAATTGTATTTTGTTTCTGGCCTTTACTTATACGACAGCTCGATTTTTGGGGGATTTTC
>JAGCFA010000016.1 GCA_017650375.1 Alphaproteobacteria bacterium
ATAAGAAAGGTCGCATTGGTTTTGCTCACGCAAAAGCCAAAGAAGTGCCTGATGCCATTAAAAAAGCTACAGAATTGGCCCGTCGTAAGATCGTGCGCGTTCCTTTAAAGGAAGGTCGTACATTACATCACGATATTTATGGCCATTTTGGTGCTGGAAAAGTGACATTGCGTACAGCCCCTGCCGGTACAGGTATCATTGCCGGTGGTCCTATGCGTGCTGTTTTTGAAGTTTTGGGTATCCAAGACGTTGTGGCTAAATGCACAGGTTCCAACAATCCACACAACATGGTGCGCGCTACTTTCAAAGCCTTGTTAGACGAAAATGCGCCTCGTAATGTGGCTGCTCGTCGTGGCAAGAAAGTGGGCGAAATTGTTGGTAATCGTGAAGCAACCGTTGCTGATAACGCTGAATAAGGAGAAGTAAAATGAAATTAAATGAAATTAGAGATAATAAAGGTGCTCGTAAATCCTTAATGCGTGTGGCACGTGGTGCTGGTTCAGGTAAAGGCCGTACAGGTGGTCGTGGCTTTAAAGGTCAAAAATCCCGTACAGGTGTGGCTGTGAACGCCTTTGAAGGTGGTCAAATGCCTGTTTACCGTCGTTTGCCAAAACGCGGATTTGTAAATATTTTCCGTCCTGCTTTATCCGAAATCAACTTAGGTGATTTACAAAAAGCTTTTGAAAAGAAACTTTTAAAAGCTGAAAAAGAAATCAACGAAGTGGTTTTGATGGAAGCTGGCCTGATTAAAAAGGTCAAAGACGGTGTGCGTTTACTGGGCAATGGTGACTTGAAAGAAAAAATTACCATTCGTGTCGTGGGCGCGACAAAATCGGCTATTGCAGCTGTTGAAAAAGTGGGTGGACAAGTGATTGTTGAACCATTGAAAAAGACAGTTTTGGTCAAAGGCCAAAAAACATCTAAAAAAACAGCGGCTAAAAAGCCTGCTAAAAAAACAAAGTAATCAAAGGGGAGGGTGAATCAAAATGGCATCTTTATCAGATAAAATGACAGCGGGAGTGAATTATTCGGCTTTTTCAAAAGCGACAGATTTACACAAACGTCTTTGGTTCACCCTTCTTGCGATTATTGTTTTCCGTTTGGGAACCTATATTCCTTTTCCAGGAATCAATCCAGCGGTTTTAAAAGAGTTTTTTAGTTCCAACCAAGGTGGCTTGATTGGAATGTTTAACGCCTTTACGGGGGGCGCACTTTCCCGTATGTCCATTTTTGCCCTGAATATTATGCCTTACATTTCTGCCAGCATTATTATTCAATTGGGTGCCAGTGTTATCCCAAGTCTGATGGCTTTGAAAAAAGAAGGAGAAGCGGGGCTAAGAAAGATGAATCAGTATACCCGTTCTTTAACAATTTTAATTACAGTTGTCCAATCTTATTTTATGGCGTTGGCTTTGGAACGGGGTGGGGCTGTTATTATGCCGAATGCTCATTTGTTTGAATTATCCACGATTGTTTCTTTATTAGGTGGAACGATGTTCGTAGTGTGGTTAGGGGAACAAATTACCGCCAGAGGTGTTGGAAACGGAACTTCTATTTTGATCATGATTGGTATCGTTGCAAATATTCCGACGGCTATGATCCGTATGTTGGAGGATGGGCGAGCAGGAGCTTTGTCAACAGTAACAATTTTGGCTGTTTTAGCAATGATTTTTGCCGTTATTTATGTGGTTGTCATGTTTGAAACAGCGCAACGCAGAATTGTGATTCAATATCCGAAACATCAAATGGGAAATCGCTTAATGCAGGGCGTCAGCTCCCATTTACCTTTAAAGATTAATCCGACAGGTGTGATGCCACCGATTTTTGCCAGTGCTTTGTTGGCTTTGCCTGTGGGAATTGCACAATACTTTTCACAAAAAGGGGATTCTGATTTTTGGAATAAAACAGCGCTTCTTTTAACGCCAGGTCAATGGGTTTATATTACGATCTTTGCTGTGTTGATTGTGTTTTTTACTTTCTTCTATACAGGGGTGCAATCTAATCCAAAAGAAACAGCCGAAAACTTGAAACGTCAAGGGGGCTTTGTGGCTGGAATTCGCCCAGGTGAAAATACAGCTAAATACTTGGATTATGTGATTACGCGTTTAACTGTTTTAGGGGCAGCTTATTTAACTATTTTGTGTATTTTACCTGAATTTTTAATTGCTACTTTTAATGTTCCTTTCTTTTTGGGCGGAACAACTTTATTAATTGTGGTATCTGTTATTTTAGAAACGGTCAATCAAATCCAATCGCATATGTTTGCTTATCAATACGAAGGGTTGATTAAAAAAGCTAGGATGAAGGGGAAAATCTAATGGCTGATAAAACATACAGACGTATTATTTTAGTGGGGCCTCCAGGGAGCGGTAAAGGTACTCAGGCAGCGATTTTGGCTGAAAAGTTGCAAATTACCACTATTTCTGCTGGAGAATTGTTGCGGGCAGAAGCTAGAACAGGTTCAGAATTGGGTAAACAAATCGCTGCACGCATCGATTTTGGTAAGTTGGTTCCTTCAGAAATTATTGTGAAGGCCATGTTAAATGAAATTGCAAAGCCTGAAAATTCAGCTGGGTATATTATGGATGGTTTTCCGCGTTCTATGGATCAAGTGGAAATGTTTGATAAATTAATTCATACCTCTGAATATCAGGATAAAAATTTGGAACCTGATTTGGTTTTGTTATTACAAGTTCCAGATGATTATATTTTTGACCGTATACTGGGTCGCAGTCAATGTGCGAACTGTAAAGCGATGTATCATGAGAAATTCAAAACTCCCAAAGTGTTTGGCGTATGCGACATTTGTGGGGGTAAAGAATTTACAAAACGGGCGGACGACACCCATGAAACGGTGGTATCTAGACTCCGCACATACCGTTCTGTAACAGCTCCAGTCATACCATACTACGAAGAAAAGGGGCTATTAAGGTGTGTTGATGGGACGGGACCCATTGACGTAGTCAGTGAAAAAATAAGGAAAATAGTAGGCTATTGATTTAAAAAGGGCTTGACAGAAAACGAAAAATAGAGTATAATTCCCACTCGTTTAAAGTCAAGTTTCGCCCCAAAAGGCAAATCAGACTTATTATTTTTTTAACATAATGGAGAATGAACCTTGGCACGTATTGCTGGTGTAAATATTCCGACAAATAAGCTGGTCAGCATTGGCTTGACCTATATTTATGGTATCGGAAAGAAAACTGCAGATGAAATCTGCAAAAAAGCAGGGATTCCTGCGGATCGTCGCGTAAATGATTTAACAGACGCTGAAACATTGAAACTGCGTGAAATCATTGATGCGGGTTATCATGTTGAAGGGGACTTACGTCGTGAAGTCGCTATGAATATTAAACGTTTGGTTGATTTGGGATGCTATCGTGGATTGCGTCACCGCAAGAAATTGCCGGTACGTGGTCAAAGAACACACACCAACGCCAGAACCCGTAAAGGTAAGGCTATTGCCATTGCCGGTAAGAAAAAAGTGACGAAGTAAGGAGTAACCTATGGCTGAAATGAAAAAAACAGTAAAAGCCTCTCGCAAGAAAGAAGTGGTTGCGGGTGTCGCTCATGTTGATTCCACTTTTAACAATACCGTTATTACTATTACGGATGTTCAAGGTAACACAGTTGCTTGGTCATCTTGTGGTTTAAAGGGCTTTAAAGGGGCCAGAAAATCTACCCCGTATGCTGCTCAAATTGCTGCAGATGATGCTGCCCATAAAGCTATGGAACGCGGTATGAAGACCATTGATGTTGTTGTGATGGGGCCTGGTTCAGGGCGTGA
>JAGCFA010000017.1 GCA_017650375.1 Alphaproteobacteria bacterium
CATTACCCTTGCCCCCAGTTTGGAAGAATGTTTAAAAAATCGTGGCACGCGTGAGCTGGACGATTGGGATAGGAAACGCATAAAGGAGATGTATGAAGAGGGATATCAAAATCGCCCATATTCCGATCTTATTATCAATAATGACAATCAGACACCAGAAGAAACCGCTGAAATGATTAAAGACTTCGTAAAAAAAACTACTCAAAAACAAAGTGCTTCAAACAAGGATTGTCTTGGGCAAACAGTGTTTGTTGTAATGGATAGACCCATGGGATCAAAACACCCTAAACATGGTTTTGTGTACCCTGTAAATTATGGGTATATCCCAGGTACAATTTCGGGGGATGGTGAAGAATTAGATGCTTATGTTTTGGGCGTTCAAGAACCACTAGAAAAATTCACAGGAAAGTGTGTTGCAATTATTCACAGAACAGATGATAATGATGATAAATTGATAGTTGTTCCCAAAGGAATGGATTTTTCTGATTCTGAAATAGAAAAACAAGTTCAATTTCAAGAACAATGGTTTCATCATATTATTATCAGAAAGGACTTAAAATGACACTCTTTTTAAATGGTGGAGGATGTGGGGAACAGGTAAAGGAAAGCTATCAGCTTTTCAAGGAAAAAGTGGATACGAATAAAGCCCTTCTTTATATCCCTTTAGCAATGGAAAAAGAAAAATACCCCAGTTGTTTGGAATGGATTTCAGGGGAACTTAAGGATTTTCATTTTCCAAAAATTGATATGATTACCTCAGCCACAGAACTTTGTACTAAAAATTTGGATGATTATGCAGCCCTTTTTATCGGTGGAGGAAATACATATAAATTGCTATCGGAACTTAAATCCTGCAACGCATTTTCAAAAATCAATGCCTTTTTAGAAAAAGGGGGAATTGTTTTTGGAGGAAGCGCTGGAGCAATTTTGTTTGGAAAAACGATAGATTCTTGTCGTCATGCAGATTCCAACAAAGTTGGCTTAAAAAAAGTGACGGGATTTAACCAAGTTTTTGGGGCTTATATCGGCGCCCATTATCCCAATGATAACCCCATTAAAACAGCGGAAGCCACTGCCAATTTTACCCAGCTTTCTGATCAAGCCCCAGTTATTGCTCTTCCCGAAGAAGATACTTTGATAATTGATAAAAATACAGTTAAAGTTGTAGGACCAAAACCTTATCACATCTTTAAAAAAGGGTCTGCCCAACAAATGGAACCTAATCAAATTTATTTTACTCAGGAATTCAGAAAATTTATTTTATCTTCCGAATGACTTTACAGGGAACCCCATAGGCCAAAGTATTGGCTGGAATATCCTTTGTTACAACACTCCCTGCACCAATGACAACATTATCACCAATTGTAACACCGGATAGAATCGTCACATTTGCCCCAATCCATACATTATTTCCGATTGCAATATCTTGGACTGTTTGCCAACCAGCCAAGCGTTCCTTGGAATCCAAAGGATGCTGTGCAGTATAGATACCCACATAGGGGCCAATGATTACATTATTACCAATTTTGATTTTTCCACCATCACCGATAGAAAGATGATGATTGAAATAACAGTCGTTCCCAATTTCTGTAAAGCAACCATAATCGCAGTTCAAAGGAAATTCAAACCAGCTGTTTTGTCCTAACTTCTTGAAAAGTTTGGGTAAAAGATCCTGATGAATTTTGCCTCTTTGATCAGGGGCGGATGTGTTGATTTTATACACAATCTCAGTGGCTTTTTCTTTTAAGGCCAACAATTCATCATCATTTCCTTTGTAGGGTGTGTTTGTTTTTATCGTATAAGCCATCAAATTCCTCCTATTGTTTAGATTAACAAGAATCCTCATAAAATGCAAGTGAGATTTAAATGAACATATCAATATTAATAAACTTTTGTTGACTTTTTTCCATTTTCATGGTATAATAAGAGACAGTTCATGAATTAAGGAGGCTTTTGTATGAATTTACAATCAGAAATGGGTTCTGTTATACAGGAAACATTAGCTCAATTACAAAAGGAAGGGAAACTTCCTGAAGGGGATTGGCTTTCAAGTATAAAGGTAGAGGTTCCAGCCAACCGAAATTTCGGGGATTATGCGACAAATGCGGCAATGTTTATTGCTCGTCAGTTTAGAACAAATCCCAGAATGTTGGCACTTACAATTTCTGATGCCTTAAAAAAACGTTCTGAAATGTCGGATGTAACCATTGCTGGCCCCGGTTTCATTAATGTCAAATTGTCTGATGAAGTTTGGGAAAAGGCATTAAGATCTGCCATTACAGAAGGGGATCACTACGGTGATTCTAAAATTGGAAAAGGCGAAAAGGTAAATGTAGAATTCTTATCTGCAAATCCGACAGGACCTTTGCATGTGGGCCATACAAGAGGTGCTATTTTTGGGGATGTCCTTTCCCGTTTATTAAAGAAAAATGGCTATGATGTCACAACCGAATATTATATCAACGATTATGGACATCAAGTGGGTGTTTTAGGTAATTCACTTTTCTGGCGTTATGAAGAACTTTTTGGTCGTCATAAAGGGGAAAAAATGCCGGAAGGACAATATCCTGGTGATTACTTACTCCCAGTTGCTCAAAAATTGAAAGAACAAGATGGAGATAAGTGGTTAAATGCCCCAAAAGAAGAACGTGAAGCTTATATAAAGGCTTTTGCTATTTCTTCTATGATGGATTTAATTAAGAGTAATTTAAAAGATTTGGGGATTAGATTTGATGTCTATACCTCGGAAAAATCCTTAATTGAAAACAAAAATTTGGAAAAGGTTCTTGCCCTAATGCAAAAGAAGGGTCTCTTGTACCAAGGTGTTTTGGATAAACCCCAAGGTGAAACAGAAACAGAGGAATGGGAAAGTAAACCTCAGCTTTTGTTTAAATCTAAAGAATTTGGGGATGATTCCGATCGTGTGATCGCACGTTCTGATGGGACAACGACCTATTTTGCCTCAGATATTGCTTACCATTACGACAAATTTAAAAGAGGATTTAAAAAGCAAATAGACGTTTGGGGAGCGGATCATGGCGGTTATGTTAAGCGTATGCAATCAGCCATTCATGCGGTCACAGATGGCCAAGTTGATTTAGAGGCGGATTTATGCCAGATCGTTAATTTGGAAAAGGATGGAAAACCCTTCAGAATGTCTAAGAGAGCTGGAAACTTTGTCCTTTCCTCTGATATCTTGCAAGAAATCAACGCTGATGCTTTCCGCTTGTCTATGTTGACAAAGAGTGCTAATACACAAATGAATTTTGATTTGTCAAAAGCGAAAGAAAAGACCAAAGATAATCCTGTCTTTTATATTCAATATGCTTTTGCCCGTTCTAATTCTGTCATGCGTTCTTATAAAGAAGCTTTTGGGGATTCTGCAGATAAAATTGATGTTTCTAAAAGTTCCTTCCTTAAGGGTGCAAATGAAACAGAACGAAATTTGGTCAGAACAGTTGTGGCTTATCCGGCAGTTGTTGAAGCTGCTGGTCAATCAAGAGCTCCTCATTTGATTGTGACATATTTAGAAGAATTATCAAAAGAATTCCATTCTTTATGGACAATGGGGGCTAAGGCTGGTGTACGCTTCGTAGACAAAGCGAACCGTCCTGCCACCGAACGTAATATGGTTTTAATTCGTGCTGTACAGAATACCCTGTCTAATGGCCTTAAAACACTGGGGGTAACTCCTCAGAAAAAGATGGAATATGTTCTAGATAAAGGGGTAGAAAAAAAAATACTCCAAGAAAAAATGAGGCAACATGAATGATGAATTAAAGGAACTTTTTTCTGTTACAAGAAAAAAACGTGGCCAAGAATACCAAGCTCGTTTGGAAAAAATTGTTCTAGAACACGTTGATTCAGTTTCAAATTCATCAAATCCAAAACTAATTTTTGCTTCAGGTCAGCCGGGTTCAGGGAAAACAGCTCTTATTCAGAGAATTTTTCAGGATTATCCGGATGAAAAATTTGTTATTGTTGATATTGATAACTATCGTCGTTATCATCCCGACTATGATAAGGTTAAACAGTATCGCAAAGACTTTATTATCTTAACAAATAGCTTCTTATTTGATTTGGAAGAAGATATTCTTGTGAATGCCTTTGAAAAAGGGAAAAACGTTATTTATGTTGGAACATTAAGAGATACCGACTTTATCTGTAACTTTGTTATAAAAAACGCAAAAGAACGAAATTATCATATTGGCGTGTATGTATTGGTGGTTCCTTTGATAATAAGCCTTTTGAGTGCTGTAGAACGTTATGAGGAACAACTGCTAAATGAAGCGGATGCTCTCCATTTTATAGATGCCTCTTTCCATGCTTTGGCAAATGAAGGATTCGAACGTACACTTAACTGTATCGAAAAGGACTCATTGGCTGATTTCTTTAAGTTCTGCAAGAGAGGAAAAATCCGAGATTCATTGCCAGAATTAATTGACTTTAAAAAAGGCGTTGTTGAAACTCTACATAAGGAAAGAAATGATATTCTTTTGGACAAAGAGGATATATTATTGCGTCTGAACACATTAAAAAACAAACTTCAAAAGGATTGTGATAAGGAAGCTGATACGCTAAAAACATTATTTGATTTATTTGAATTAACTTTTAATCAAACTAAAACACATAGTGGAGAAGATGATGGTATTGAAAGTTATTCAAAATGATAATTTTTATAAGGCAATTTCATATACTTCTGAAAATGTGAGCTTACTTGTCGTTATTGATGATGTGACCTTGGGGCCTGCGTTGGGCGGTTGTAGGATGCTTGAATTTTCAGATGAAAAAGAGGCCCTTCACCACGTTGCTCGATTGGCCAAAGCAATGACATATAAAAATGCTGTTGTCGATTTACCATTTGGTGGTGGAAAAGCCCTTATTTATCAATGGAACCATCAAAAATCGAGAAATGAAATTTTTAGAGAATTTGCGGATGTTCTCAATTATATTAATGGAGAGTACTATACGGCAGATGACGTTAATACAACAGTTAAGGATATGGACTTTTTAAGAAAATACACAAAATTTGCTCGAGGAGTTTTTTATAAGGGGCAACAAATACCTGCAACATCTTTTGGTGTATACCAGGCTATTAAAGCGGCTTCTTCCGTTATATTTAAAACTCCTAATTTGAAAGGGATAAATGTTTTTGTACAGGGATTAGGAAAAGTTGGATATAGTTTTGTAAAATTATTACGTTCAGAACAAGCCAATGTATTTGTATATGATATACAACCCGATATAGTTCAAAAAAGTGTTGATGAATTGGGATGTATTGCATGTACTCCAGATATTGTTTATAGAGGGACAATCGATATTTTGTCCCCATGCGCTTTGGGGAACTCTATCACAAAGGATAATATTCAAGATTTAAAAGTGAAACTCATTGCAGGAGGAGCTAATAATCAATTAGAAAATCCCTCATTAGCGCAAGTACTTTATGACAAAAATATTGTTTACATTCCTGATTTTTTATGTAATGCTGGCGGTGTTATTGATGTTGATTGTGAGGGTGAAAATTATTGTCCAGAATATGTATATAGGCGAGTTGGAATCATATATGATAAAACGATTTCATTTTTAAACAAATCAAAAGAAAATAGCTGCCCCGTTTTAGATATAGCCCTTGACTATGTACATTCAAAATTGAAAGGAGGTAAGTAATATGTGTGGTATCGTGGGTATTTTTGATACTAATGCACCTCTAAATGAAAAATTAATAGAGCAAACAAAAAATGGGCTCAATAAAATAAAGCACAGAGGCCCAGACTTTTCAGGACTATATTTAAATTGTCATATTGCCCTAGGTCATGCAAAATTGTCTATTTTGGATTTTTCTGAACGCTCTAATCAACCCGTAGAAACAAGTAATTCTGTCATTGCTTTAAATGGGGAAATTTACAATTATAAATCACTTATTTTTCAATTCAATATGCCTGATTCTTTTATAGATGCCCATGTGATTTCTTTTTTATACGATAAATTTGGTATTGATTTTTTATCGTACATAGAGGGTGATTTTGCCTTAGCCATTTATGATAAGAGATTAAATAAACTTTTTTTGATCAGGGATAGATTAGGTGTGAAACAGTTGGTATATAAAATCTGTGATGATAAAATCTATTTTTCATCAGAAGTAAAGGGATTAATACCTTATGGAATTGTTAAAGAACCTAATATTGACAAGATTTTTAGAGACTTATACCTATGGTTTTGGGATAGTAAGTGTGAAACCTATTTTAAAGATATCTATCATGTGAACCCAGGGGAATATATTGAGTTTTCACAAAATGGCTTTAAAAAATGTGAATATTGGACACCGTTAAATCAAATTTCTGAAAATATTTCAAAAGATGAGATATTAAGTCGGCTAGAAAAAGCAACTGTATCTCGTCTACAGGGGGTGGCAAAAAGCGCAACCCTTTTATCTGGAGGGTTGGACAGTTCATTGTTAACAGCTATAGTTGCAAAAAATTCCAAGCAACCTGTTTTTTCTATGACGATTCAATATGATAAAAATGAAAATAATATAGATTTTCAGTATGCTCAAGATGTGGTCAAAAAATATCCAAATATTATCCATAATACAGTTCATGTATCTCATGACGATATTTCTGTTCCATTTTTAGAAAAGGCTACATATCATATGGAAGAGGTTATCTGGGATAAAGTATATTTTTCAATGTATCGTAATTATGCATTTGCTGCTCAAAATGGTTATAGGATAGTTATTAATGGTCAGGGCTCTGATGAAGTATGGCTGGGGTATTATTATGATTTCCCGTATTATCAACAACAAAACTTAACTCCTAGATTTATAAAGGATTACCAATTAAAAAACTATTTAATTAATGACAAACTGTATAATAGTCATTTTGCATCAGAAAGGTTTTTACTGGATACGGCGGATAAATGTTTAGAAAATTTTTATCAAAAAGCAGACCTGTCAGATCATCTAAATGCGATTGCTTTTTGGGCGGTAAAAACATATTTACAGAATAATTTGATGCAAGAAGATAGAATGTCAATGGCAAATTCAGTGGAATGCAGAGTTCCATTTACAGACTATAAATTTGTAGAAATGGCTTTTTCTCTTCCTGGGAATAAAAAAATTGAAAACAATATAGAAAAATCCATTATTAAAGAAATCGCAAAAGGATATTTACCTGAAGGTATTGTTAATCGGCGCAAACAGGCTTTTGTTAACCCTTCGCAAAATTATAATGCGATTATCATGAAATACTTATATGACAATAGTGATAAAATTTCACATTCTTATTATATGAACAAAATTTTTAGTTCTTACCTGTGGGAGGATTTAAAAAATCAAAATAATGCCTTACCTTCAGATTTATATTGGAAAATTGCAGCTATTTACCAGTTTTTATTAACTTTCAACTTTGAGGAGTGAGAATGACAGAATTTGAACAAGTAATCCAACAGTACCCATTATTTTATTTGACAGCAACAGATCAGAACACATTTGCATCTGTAGCATTAAAAATTTTATCTTTGAATAAAAAACTTATTTTACTCCCATCTAGTGAGAATAAAACAGATTTGAGATTGGTCTATACAGACGACTGTACGAGCTTATTTGTTCCATCAATTCAAACTAAAAGTGATGATTTTTATATAGGTATGATGACAAGCGGCAGTACAGAAGCTCCTAGAATTTTTGCGTTTGAAAAATTCAAAATAGATTACACGTTGGATTGGTATAAAAAAATATATAATATAACGAATAATTCCATTATCCTCTCCTCTATGCCAACTTCGTATAATTTTAGTTTTGTTGCCGGTATATTGAATGCAAATCGAAATAACGCTCAATATCAATATTTACCTCCCGCTGATTTGTGTGATTTTATTAAAATAAATGCTAATAAATATGATAAAACAGTTATTCTTGCGAATCCAATTATCTTAGACATACTTTCTCAGAAACAATTTGAAGCAAATGGGAATATTTTAATTGATTCTGGAGGAGCCCCATTAAGTACAAAAGCAATTAAAATGTTCAGAGAAAAAGGATTTGATCTACATGAGGGATATGGTTTAACAGAGACTGCCTCACTTACACATTTCGATCAAGAAGCATCAGAAAAATCATTAGGTACAGTTGGATATCCTGTAGACAGTTCAATTCATGTTGAGCTTGAAACAGTAGAAAATAAGCCTATGGTTAAAATATTTTCTCCAAACATAGGGCGTCATGTTGATTTAGAGGGAAAATTTATTGACGAATCATCTAGCTGTTATTTGACAACAGATATTGGTCGATTTGATGCAGATGGTCGTTTAGTGTTAGTTGGACGTTCTTCTGATGTTTCAATAAATGGGTTCTATCCAAAGGATACTTTGGAAATTATCGCTGACATATTAGGTTTTAAATGTGCTCTTGTGCAACATTTGGTAAACAAAACAGTTAATATTCGCCTCTTTGATCCAGAATTACTGTCTTATGAGGAACAGTTTAAACAGAAAGTATCTGATGCATTGAATATTCCGATGAATTCAGTTTCTGTTGATCACGTTTCAGGATTACTTCATTCTCTAAAATTAAAAAGGAAAAAATGATGAATAAAAAATATATTATTCTAACTGGTGTGGCAGGTAATGTTGGGGGGCAATTGGCCAGTTTCCTACTTGAACGGAATTACAGCATGATATTGACGGTTCAAAAAGCAGAACATGTTCCATTGATAGCTGATCATTTGAAAAAATTTGAGAATAACTTTCAAATATTGGTACTTGATTTAAGTGAACAAGAATCGATAGAGGATTTTGTTGAAAAAATAAATGATATTGGTATTTCCGGATTAATTAACTGTGCTGCCTGTGACAATATAGACGATATTACAACTCTTTCATATGAAAATATGAAAAATATTATGAACATCAATTATTTAGGAACTTCTTATTTAACAAAAAAGTTGGTTCAGAAAAATATTTTGGCTGAGCAACCATTGCATATTGTTAATATTTCCTCTCTTTTATCAATATACGGCTCACATAAAAGTGCAGCCTACTCAGCCTCTAAAGCTGCTTTGGAGGCATTTTCTAGAAATGTTGTTTGTGAATTCGCTGATAAAGGAATTATTTGTAATACAATTCGTTTGGCCGGTATAAATGGGGATGTAGATATTTACGGAAGTCAAGCGGAAGTTAAAGGATTCGATAAATATAAAGTTAAAAAGAATACTAAAAATGAGTTGAGTTCTATTCCAAATAAGAGATTGGCAAACTTTATGGAAATCAATAAATTAATTGAATTTTTATTATCGGGGAAAAGCGATTATATAAATGGTCAAGTTATAAATATTGATGGAGGAATATCTATTAAATATCCAGGTTATTCAATAGATAATTAAAATAATGAAGAAAAGAGTATGCTTTCTTGATGTAGATGGCGTTTTAGCTGATTTTTCCAGACAAGCACGCGAAATGTGCCATGTGGATAGTCATATTTTTAAGGATAGACCGGATCGTGAATTAACAAGCTCTGAAAAAGTTAGTCAGCAGAAGTTATTTTATTTCTGTGACTGTGTGGATGATTTTTGGAAAACGATGAAACCTACAAAAAATGCATCTTTTCTGTATAATTATTGCGCACAACATTTTGATGAAGTGCATTTTTTAAGTGGTTTTTGCCCCTCCCCAGAATATGCAACTCGTTTTGATAGGGTAAAAACAATTAAGGAGAATTGGATTCGTCAGAATATTCGAGGAATTCGGGATTCTTCTAAAATTATTGTAACACCACTCAGTAAGAAGTATTTTGTGAATCCTATGCTTGATTCTTTTTTGATTGATGATATGAAAAAAAACATTATTTCCTGGCAAAAAGTTGGAGGAAAGGGGATTCTTTATTCAAATGATAGAGAAGTAATTAGGGCTATTCATACAATTATAAATACGCACTCAGTTCATTTACTTCCCTTAAATATTCAATCAAAATCCCATTAAGGTATTATAGAGAATTAATATTAAAGGGGTTAATTTATTACTACCTCAAAAATTTTGTATACATCAAACTCAATGCCGTTAATGCCACGTAAGAGGTCTATTTCGTCTTCGGTGGCAAGGGATGTGTTGTGTCCCGCAGACAGGACGCCGGAGGCGGTCGCGAAGAATGAGCGATAAATTGTGCGTTAGCCAATTTACTTTGGACTTCATATAAAAAGCATCAATTTTCGTGGGCAATCGAACTCACAATCGCAAAAGTGGCTGATTTTATTACATTTCATATTTTTGATGCTGTTTGAAAGGTTCTGCGACATTCGAACTTTTTTGTGTATTTCTTAAATAAAAAACAACCCCAGCCGAAACCGAGGTTGGTATTGTTATTCAGAATCTAAAACTGCTTAATTAGTAGAAGCCATAATTTGACTTTTAGTATAATATATGGTATAATTTTTTCACTTTGAACGAAAGGATTCGCTATGCTGATTTATGAAGGTCTTGGTTATAATCGTTTGGGATTGCCCTATGAGAGTGCAGAGGAGATGGAGGCTCGGAAAAAACGTATTTTTTCTGCTGATGTTTCACAGTTTAACAAAGAAAAATGTAATGAAAAATTAAGCAAGCATCATGAAGAGTTGCAAAACAAATTAGAAGCAGACAGAAAAGCAAAAGTGAGGGATGTCCAAATCATGGCATTTTTAGCATTGAGTGTTGCTAGTTTCGCTGTGGAGTGGTATCATCTTTCAGAAAATAATATTACTTTGGCAACAGGTAATGCCCTATGCGGGACAGCATCCTTTGTTGGTGCAATGTGCTTTGCAGCTCCCTATTTAAAAAGAGCTTCCTCTAAACAACGTGGTTAAAATTACTTTTCCAGCTCATAAAAAACAACCTCGGATTTATCCGAGGTTGGTATTGTTATTCAAAATGCTCTTTCGTTTCCCATCTTATGCTCCTTTCCGTTAATAAGAACTCTTATCCTCTTTGTCTGCCACCGCGAATAATCATATCAAAGCGACAATGAGCTCTGCGTTGTCGTTCTTCATGTTCTTCAATCTTTATTGCTTCAGATACTTTTTTGCCAATATCTTTGACCTGTTGAGCGGAAAGATGGCAACCTTGTTGCTCGGCTCGTCTAATCATTTCTTCGGCTTTCTTTTTTTCTTCTGCAGTTGGCTTTTGAAACATGAACATGAGTATATTACCTTTGATTTTGATTAGCGGGAGTCTTTTGACTTCTTTTGTGTGATGCTACTTTAGAGGGGGCTTGACATTTATCAAACGCAATAGATACATCTACTTTTTCTAGTTTACCATTCTCAACTTTATCTGCTAATTTCAAAAGACGTTCCCTTGCTTGAAAGGGAGATTCAAATCTTTTATTTGGAGAACTTATTGGACGATAGGAAGCACCTTCGTTTTCAAGTGCAGTCATAATCCGTTCTTTTGTTAATTTTACTTTTTGAGTCATCTTATGCTCCTTTCCGTTAATAAGAACTCTTATCCTCTTTGTCTATCAGAAAAAGAGGTTTTTACTTTTCTCTTATGACTTGACACTTTTTGGGGAGTGGGCATGTCAGATAAAGAAACGCGTTTTGGATAGTAATGCACAGTTACATCAGCAAAAAGAACTTTAAATCCCTGTCCTTCTGTTATATCTGTTTGAGTTAAATCCAAATGCCAGTGGTTGCGATATTCATTCGCAATCTTTATATCTTTGGGTAATGAACAAAGAGACAACGTTCCATCACTTTCTTCAATATAGCGGGGGCTTTCAACCCATTTACGAAAGCGATTATATCTAGCTTTGGCTTCTTTAATTTCTTTCTCTTTCATGGGAGTAAAATCATTAAATGTAACTTCCCCTTCAAAATCCGGAGCTATAAACAAGGGTTTTTTATCAAAATGTACACTTTCAACCCCCTTTAATCCAGCGGGAATCATATCAACTTTTGTCTTTCCCAAACAGAATTCAAAGTATGCTCCTCTGCCAAAAATTTCAAAATGCCCCATTCCTTCCATTTGTTTTGGAAAACATTCAAAAGTTTTCCCATATTTAAATTGCGATAAGTATTCCTTCATAAAAAACTCCTTATTGATAAGAAACTGGTTTATTATATCACATTCTGAGACATTTGTAAATATATCAGCGACCTTCACGTCTTTTTGCTAAAGCCTGGGATGTCATACTTTTTGAAACGTGTCTTTTTCGTGAGACCACATTTCCAATTTTTGTTTTTGAATGTTTTACTACACGTTCAATCGGCATCATTTCTTTGGCGAAATAGGTGTCTAAATAATGCTTCATAAATGTTTTTGAAAAATCGCCGTCATATTTTTTCTTTGTGTCAAATTGAATACCGGCAAACAAACATTTTTTAGCAATCATCCAGCCACTTTCATCCATCAGCCATTCTATTGGTTGGACCTCAACCCAATAAGGTTTTCCGTCTTTTACCTGTTCCCTTGTAGATAGCGTGCTATACTGGCTGTCTGAAGGACGTCCAAGGACACGGATATACCTTTTACCATCCATTTCATATTCGGGGACGGACATGGCCTTAAAAGGCGTATCACAATCTTCTGGATCAACTGAATCAAATGTGTAATTTTTTCCGGTCGGATGAAGAGATTTTAGAGCATGTAATCTTTCTAATTTTTCGCTGGTGCGCTCATCAGCAACCTTTTGCGGGTATTGGCCATATTCCGCTACGCAGATTCCAACGTTAGTCCGAGCATTGCTCGGGCTGATTTTAGATGCCTCCGATGGAGGCAACGCGGGTCGCGCCGAGGGTCCACGACGAAACGCGGGATAGCCGCTCCCTTTCATACGTCCGAACCCATCACTGAGGCAATGCACCTCCTCATTCCTATAAGTGCGACGCATGTCCCCCTCCAGATAAATATGAGAATAAGAAGACGCGGTCCAAGAGATACAAGCTGGCTCACCGTCAGAAGTAAAAGAAGTATGATCAATGGGACGGTTTACCAAACCACCCAATATGATGGCCAGATCTGTTTGCGCAACCTTCCCGCCATAAAGCTCCATAACATCCAGGGCACGGGCATCTTTGCGCCACCATCTCTGTTCTTCCTGGTTGCCCCATACCTGCTCTGCCTTCAAAAACGTAAAATCCAAAGCCATAATAGACCTCCTTGTTAAAAGAATGTCCTCATTATACATCAAAACACACTATTTGTCAAGATTTTAGCGACCTTCACGTCTTTTTGCTAAAGCTTGAGATAGCAGACTTATTTGAGGTGGTCTTCTTCTTAATGGGGCTTTTTGTTCTTTGATAGCTTCTTTTGCCCACTCATTACAAATTTCATTTATTAGCTTTTTTGCTTCTTCTTTAGAACATCTATACAAAGACATAACGCTTTCCAAAGCTTTACGTTCTATTTCTTTTCTCTCTTTCTTATGTCTTTTATCATCTTGTCTTTTTTGACGTGCTTCTTCGCGTTCTCGTTCTCTTTTTGGTTTTGGTGGTTCTCCATAATCCATTTGATAACTCCTTCATATCTGTTAATAATTTTTGAGTTCTTAGGTTATTATACCACAAATTTCCTAAAAAGCAAATTTTCTCTTTATTTTTACTAACTGACATTGATGTCTTGAATTCACATTAGCTCGCGTTGGGCAAGATATCCCTCACCATCTCAAAAGCCTTATTTTTCAGGCTTTTACTAAAAAGACTCCTCTTAAATCAAGGAGTCTTTTACTTTTTTTATTAATGTCTTATTTTATGCTGCATCAGGGGTGTTTCTTTTTTGAGATAGAACCATTAATTGTTGAGTGTCCATTGCCTTTTTAGAAGAGGACTTCGAGTGATTATTAATTTGTGTTTTTTTATAACTACCTCCCATTTGTTCAAACAGAAAATCGTGGAAGTCTTGATTGGTTATTTTTTGCTGAGATTGATTACTTCCTATTGATCTTTTGGATAAAAATGTCCGAATATTAGTGGAAGTCTTTTTATGCGATTGGCTCATTTCCATTTTTTGGGAGTTGTTTGGGGAAGAGACACTATTTCCTCCATCTTTGGGAATGTCATCATAAAAATCACTCCAATTATCTTCATTAATCACTTCGGCAGATTCTAATGGATTGACTCCGTGTTTTGAAAAGATGTTTATAATACTTTCTGCAAGGTCGCCGACATTAATGATGCCAATCCCTATTGATTTGAGTACATTCATTGTTTTGCGACAAAGATCTGTTCCTTTGTCACAAACTTCTTTACAAGCGCGCTTCATTGCGTTGCGCCATGATTGTTTTTGAACAAAGATTTGGAACAGAGGGTCCTTAGGGTTAAATTGAACTTCTGCTCGCATTGCTATTAAAATCAAAGCGCAAGCCTCTGCTTTTGCTTCTCGAGATTCTTTTGACAGACTGTTTTTTTTGTTCAAATTGATAGCTTCTGCTAACTTGTCCATTGCTTTTTTCTTCAGCTCTTCTTTAAAAAATTCTTTTCTTTCAATTTCATTTTGAACTTTGTTACTCTTTTCTTCTTCTGTCATATGATTCTCCTTTGTTGATGAACCTATTGTAGCTAAAGATTTTTTATCTGTCAATACTATTCTTTTTATCAGAGGAAAGAGTTTTTGTTCAATAGTCACTTGAAAAGCATCGCATCTAGAACGATTGATATCTGGAGTTGTTTAATTAAATAACTCATTAAAAATGAAGGATTGTTATTTTGGCTGTGTATTTTTCATGCCCATCACCAAAGAACAAGATGTGCTATTTTCAATCCTCGCATTAATTTGACATTTATTATTTTTTATTATATAATTTTAACCTATAAAACAAAGGGAAAAAGATGCATTTGAAAACGATAGTATGTTCTGGGATAAATGAAAAGAATGATATTCATGATGCAATAGAGTTTTTGAAAAAATACAAAAATGCTGAATTTGGTGTGCAATGTTCTCCCAGAAAAGCCGGATATCATACACCGCGTTTTGAATGGCTTAAAGAATTACTTGGGAAATTAAACGAACAAAAAATTAAAAATAGAATAGCCTTGCATTTAAATGAGGGATTTGTCGTTTCTTTTTGTGACGGAAAAGTCCCCGATGAAATTTCGGATTTATTGAATATTGATAACGCAGTCGGTCGATTACAGTTGAATTTTAAAATTGGCAGAGAATCTTTTGTTTCAGGGAGTATTCCAAATATAAAAACATTAGAAAAAACAATGCAGGCGGTTGCATCTCATCCGATTGTTTTATCAGCAAGTCAACCTAATTTATCTTTTATTCATAAGGCTTATCATCAAGGGATGAAGTTCGATCTCTTATTTGATGATTCATTCGGTGAAGGTATTGCCCCTGATTCCCGTAAGCCTCCTCTGTTTAAAGATGTTTTTCAAGGGTATGCAGGAGGGCTTTCTCCTGAAAATGTAGCCGAAGAGCTTGCTAAAATTGAAAAATTGGCAACAGATGCTGTTTTCATAGATGCGGAAGGTAAATTAAAACAAGATGGCAATTTTTGTTTTTCCAGAGCAGAAAAATTTGTTCAAAATGCTCTTGATTCACAAAGGAAGAACCTGTCTCCTGTTATTTTAAAAAAATCAATAAACAGGATAAAATAAGTTTTGCTGAACTCTCTCATCGCTTACAAAAAAAAAGCCCGCATTTCAACGGGCTTTTTTATGGTGCGCTCGGCGAGATTCGAACTCACGACCTTCGCCTTCGGAGGGCGACACTCTATCCAGCTGAGCTACGAGCGCATAATATGTTCATTATACGCTTATTTTCCCAAAAACGCAAGGAAATTTTACAACTCATCCTTGACATTTTAATGAAAATTTTCTACCCTTTTTGAAAATAAAGGAGCATATATGATAACTTATCCGGGTATTCCGTTTCCTGATATTGATCCCGTTTTATTTCAATGGGGGTGGATTATTATCAGGTGGTATTCGCTAGCTTATATTTTGGGATTGTTAGGGGCGTGGTGGTTGGCGCGCAAAATGTCTAAAGTTTCCGACAGTCCTTTTTCTGTTTTAAAAATAGATGATTTTTTATTATGGGCAACAATCGGTGTTATTGTTGGCGGAAGATTGGGCTATGTCTTTTTTTATAACTTTCGTTATTTTCTGGAATTTCCAGCTCAGATTCTTTCTGTTTGGCAAGGTGGGATGTCCTTTCATGGTGGGTTATTAGGGGTAATTATTGCCACATTTTTGTTTGCATTTAAAAAGAAAATTCCGATTTTGTCTATGGGGGATATTTTGGTGTGTGTTGCGCCAATAGGTCTGTTTTTAGGGCGTTTGGCAAACTTTGTAAATGGAGAACTTTATGGACGAGTCAGCCAATCTGTTCCTTGGGTAATGGTATTTCCGGATGCAGGGGATTTGCCACGTCATCCCAGTCAGCTTTACGAAGCTGCTGTAGAAGGCTTGCTTTTATTTGTTATTTTAAATGGCTTGTGGTGGTTTGTTCCTCGCTATCGTCAACGTTCCGGATTTTTTACGGGGCTTTTCTTTTTTCTTTATGGGATTGGGCGCTTTATTTTAGAATACTTTCGTGAACCTGATGTTCAGTTAGGACTGTTTTCAGGGGGATTGTCTATGGGACAGTTGTTGTGTATTCCGATGATTGTTATTGGAATTGTGTTGCTCTTTTATGCTTCTCCTCGGGCAATTTTATATAGACTTGGAAAGGATAAGTAATGAAACGAAGATTTAATTTTTGGCAAAAAATGAAAAGACTTTGTCGTTATCGTTTGGTGATTCCTCTTTTGCGTTCTCCTCATCCTCCGAAATATAAAGCAAGAGGAATTGCAGTTGGGGTAGCATGGGCTATGACTCCCTTGGTTGGGATTCAGATGGCTGTAGTAGGGATAACTTGGGTTATTGCTAAATATGTGTTCAGATGGAATTTTTCTTGGCCTTTGGCACTGGCTTACACGTGGATTACAAATGTCTTCACCATGATTCCGATTTACTATGCTTTTTATGTGACAGGTCAATTAATGATGGGGCGACCGATTACTCGTTATGCTGATTTAAAGGATACGATGAAAGCTGTCTTTTTTGCCGATTATACTTTTTGGGAAAAAATTATGGCCAGTTTTAAGCTTTTAATGCAAGATTGGGGATTGGGGATGGCCGTTGGATGTTTACCGTGGGCATTGTTTTTGGGGACGATGAGTTATTATATAACAATGCGTTATGAAAAATTGCGTTTGGAAATGAAACAAAAACGTCAGATGGAAAGGAAAAAATGAAAACACTTCCCTGTTTGGATTTAAAATGGTGCCAAGCTGGATTTTATAATGCGCCTGAATCGGATAAGGTATCAGATGCTCTTATCATGAATCAAGTGCATTCGGTCGACTGCCTATATCTGACTGAAAAACCGGATGAAAATCCTTCTGTGGATGCTCTGATTACAGATAAATCAGGTTTGAAGTTGGCTGTCAGAACGGCCGATTGTGCTCCGGTTTTAATCGCTGATACAAAAAAACATTTAGTGGCTGCTATTCACGCTGGTTGGAAAGGGGCTTTTCAGGGGATTATTGAAAACACGATTCTCAAGATGATTGAACTGGGCGGGTATCCTAAAAATATGGTGGCAGGAATTGGACCTCATTTACAAACCCAAAGCTTTGAAGTATCCTCTGAAATGCGTGCTCTTTTTCCTGTGACAGAAAGCCATTTTTTTACTGAAGAAAATGGCAAAATCTATTTTGATTTTGATGCTTATGTGCTATATCGTTTGTATCGTGCGGGCATTCCTTTTGTGGAATCGGTGGGGGAAGATACATATTCGGACAAACAATATAACAGCTATCGTCGTGATCCTAAAAATCCGGCACGACAGCTTTCTATTATTGAAATAAAGGAGGTTTAGAATGTATAATCAGATTGAATTTGTGTTGGCTTGCGGTGGTTTAAGCACCCGTAATTTTCCACATTCCAAAGGATTAGCTCACAAATGTTTATTACCCTTCGGGGATATTCGTTTGATTGATTATGTTTTGGGCGAAATTATCAGGGTTGGTGGACGTCATATTACTTTTGTGTGTTCGGATAACGAAACAGTTGAAAGTTTTAAAAAAGCTTTGGCGCAGGATGATAAAACAGTGGAAAAACTGCGTGCAAAAAACCGATCTGAAATTGCAGATGTTTTACAATCTACTTTTTTACCAAAGGATGTTGATTTAAAGTTTGTGATTCAAGATAAGCCTGTTGGAACAGCTCATGTTCTTTATAATGCAACAAAGGTGTCTGAAGGACGCCATGTGGCTTTCTTTTTCCCGGATGATATCATTGTATCCAAGAACGAAGATGATTCTCATTTAAAGCGTCTTTTGGAAGAATTTGTGAAAGATGAACATCAAATTTTATTAACGGGCATTGAAAAAGAAGATGTTTCAAATAATGGAATTTTGGCAAATGGACGTTTACAAGAAAAACCTGAAAATCCAGCTAATCACATTGGGATTTACAGCCCGATGATTCTGCCGAAAGAATTGATGGCTTTTATTCGGACAGAATGGGAAACACGTGAAAGTGAAATTTTGAATTTAGGTCATGAATGGTATTATGTGGATGCCATCAACAGCTTTTTGGATAATGGTGGTGAAGCACAAGGCTTTTTTGCTAAAAGTTTATTGAAACGTCCTGAGGATGTTTTGTTGGATACAGGGGCTTTGCCCTTATATGAAGAAAGTCTTTTATTTGCTCTTTTAAAACTTTCTCGCTTTAAAGCGCATAATCGTGATTATGTTAATCGTTTGTTAAAGGAAGATTGATTTTTCTTTCATTTTCTTGTAAAATTAAACCTTAATTAAGGAAAGGATTTCAAATGCGTCAAACACCGAATCAAGTGAAAAAAGAAGAAAGTCAAATGTTTTTGGCTTTGGTGTTGATTATTGTTGTTTTAATGACATTTCAGGTTTTTACCAGACAACAAACACCTACACAGACAGAAGAAACACCGCAGATATCAGAGCAACCAGCACCCGTTGTTGAAAAAGTTGAAGTTCCTGTTGTGGCTGAAAAATTGCCAGCAGTTCTGGTTCAAAACAACTTTGTGTCCGGTGCTTGGGCAGGAAACGGGTTGCTTCTTAATAATTTAATTTTAACGAAATATAAGGAAACACTGGCTAAAGATTCTCCGGATGTCATATTGCTTTCTGATACGTATCAAGCTCATCTGGCGTGGCAAGTTGCAGGACAAGAAATTCCTTTGAAAGCTATTGCTGATCCTAAAATAACCCAAAATCAACCGGCAGTTTTTTCTTATAAAACAAAGGATTTTGAAATCATTCGCACTATTTCCTTGGATGATCATTACATGTTTACCGTGACAGATGTTGTAAAAAATGTGGGGCAAAATGCTTTTCCCGTGCGTTTATCCGGACAGATTACTCGCTCTAAGGAAGGGGTGGATACATCTCGTTCCACGGTCCATACGGGATTTGTCGCATTAGTGGATCAAAAATTAGAAGAAAAACGTTATGAAGATACTAAAGATAAAACGGTTACTTATGTGACACAAGATGGTTGGTTGGGTATGACAGATAAATATTGGCAAACCATTTTTATTCCCCAAGAAAATGTGCCTTATGAAATCACAGATTCTCAAACTGCCAGTATTTATCAAACGATTTTTTCTGAAAAAGAAATTTTGCTGAGTTCTGGTCAATCTGTCACTCGTAAGACTTTATTGTTTGCGGGGGCAAAAGAATTAAATCTTATCAACGATTATATGACTCTTTACAATATTCCCAAATTTGATTTGACAATCGATTTTGGTTGGTTCTATTTCTTAACCAAGCCCTTCTTGTTTATCTTGCAATGGCTTTATGCGTTGGTTGGGAATATGGGGCTTGCGATTTTATTGTTTGCTACTTTGTTACGTTTGGCGCTTTTGCCTGTTGCGACTAAGTCTTATATTTCTATGGCAAAAATGAAAAAGGTCCAACCCCAGCTTAAAGAACTTCAAGAACGCTATAAGGACAATCGTATGATGTTGCAACAAGAAATGATGGCGCTTTATAAGCGTGAAAAAATCAATCCGGCGGGTGGGTGTTTGCCTATGTTGATTCAAGTTCCGGTCTTTTTTGCACTTTATAAAGTTTTATCCGTTTCGCTTCAAATGCGTCAAGCTCCATTCTTTGGTTGGATTCAGGACTTATCAGCCCCAGATCCCAGCTCGGTCTTTACGCTGTTTGGCCTCATTCAATGGCCGATTCCCAGTTTCTTGAATATTGGTATTTTACCGGTCATTATGGGGCTTACTATGTATATCCAACAAAAGATGACGCCTGCGCCCACAGCTGACAAAGCTCAAGCCAATATGTTCAAATTTATGCCTATTATCTTTACTTTTATGATGGGACAATTTGCCGCAGGGCTTGTGATTTACTGGACATGGAGCAATATCCTTTCTATCGCCCAACAAAAATACATTATTAAGAAGGTGGGCTGATGGCATTTGAAACCAAGGGAAAAGAGCTGTTTAAAAATAACGTCGCCTTTTTAAGGGGGGCGAATACGCCCGACCTTTTCCCAAGGGATCTACTCCCCGAGGTCGCCTTTGCTGGACGTTCCAATGTTGGCAAGTCCTCGCTGATTAATGCCTTAACAGGTAAGCCTATCGCACGGGCCAGCTCTACCCCTGGGCGCACCCAAGAAATCAATTTTTTTAAACTCGGAACGCGTTTTTCTTTGGTGGATATGCCGGGCTACGGTTTTGCTAAAGCCCCTGTAGCCGAAGTGCAATCTTGGACACAACTTGTTCATTTTTACCTGCGCAATCGCCGCCAATTAAAACGAGTCTTTTTGCTTATTGATGCACGCCATGGTCTTAAAAAAGTGGATGAAGATATTATGATCATGCTGGACAGGGCAGGGGTCAGTTATCAGATTATTTTGACAAAAGCCGATAAACTGAAAGAAGCTGAACAAAAAGAGATTATGGGAAAAACTTTATCGGGTGGCAAAGAACACGTCGCTTGCTATCCTGAAATTATTTTAACGAGTTCCGAAAAAGGCCTTGGGATCCCCGAATTGCAAGGTGCGATTTATCAAGCATTGGAGGGCCTATAATGTACCAATCAGGCGATACGATTTATGCACTCGCAAGTGGTCTTGGAACCGCTGGGGTTGCGGTTATTCGTGTGTCAGGGCCTAAGGTTTTAACCGTCTTGGAAAAACTTTGTGATTTAAAAAATCCTAAACCCAACTACGCCTATTTTCGTCCCATTAAATCAGGCAAAAAAACGCTGGATAAAGGGCTGATTTTATACTTTAAAGCGCCTCACAGCTTTACAGGTGAGGATGTGGCTGAACTTCAAATCCATGGTGGACGTGGCGTGATTCAAGCGGTAAGCCAAGCGCTTTCTGAAATTTCAGGTTTGCGTCCAGCCGAACGGGGTGAATATTCCCGCCGAGCCGTGATCAATGGCAAAATGGATTTAACGGAAGCCGAAGGTCTTTTGGATTTGGTGCATGCTGAAACAGAAGAACAACGTAAACAAGCTCTGGCCCAATTGGATGGCAACTTAGGGAAACTTTACGAAGGTTGGCGCGCACAGCTCATTCATCATTTGGCTTATGCTGAAGCCTTTATTGATTTTCCAGAAGAAGAAATCCCGCCCGAAAAAGAAAAACAAATTGATGGGGATATTGCGGGTCTTATTCAAAAAATCAACGAACATTTATCAGACAATCGCCGAGGGGAACGTCTGCGCGAAGGTTTTCAAATTGCAATTTTGGGGGTTCCCAATGTGGGTAAATCCTCACTCATTAATGCTCTTACCAAACGTGAAGTTGCTATAGTTTCGCAAACAGCTGGTACGACGCGCGACATAGTGGAAGCGCATTTAGATGTGGCTGGTTTCCCTGTTATTTTGGCGGATACCGCAGGCCTTCGTGATTCCAATGAAGAAATAGAAGCCGAAGGGATTCGCCGTGCTGTGAAACGTGCCGAGCAAGCGGATCTCATTTTGGATATTCAAAATGCCACCGATTATCCGAATGCCAAAAAACTCCCAAAAGCTTTGGATAAAAAATGTGTGATAACTCTTTGGAATAAATCGGATTTGTTGAAAAAGAAACCCACGGGGAAAGCCCATTTTATTTCAGCCAAAACAGGGACAGGGATTACAGTCCTTTGGGATGAAATTAAAACCATTTTAACGGATTCTTTTGCGGGTGGGGCAGCCATTACGCGCGAACGTTACCGCGTGGCACTCACCGAATGTGTGGTGCATTTACAGGATGCCCTCTCAGCCCCTGAATTGGAACTGAAAACCGAAGATTTACGTCTGGCTGCTCGTGCCCTTGGTCGCATCACAGGCCGCATAGATGTGGACGAACTTCTGGACGTCATCTTCCGTGACTTTTGCATAGGAAAGTGATTTTTGACTTTTTTTCAAGGATGTGGTATAATCTTTCCATCAAAAAGGAGTTTTAATGGAAGAAACAGAATCTCAAAAACGTAAAATTGAAGAATACAAAAGTTTAACGAAGAAAATCCGTCGAGTCTATCTTTATGATACGCTTAAAACTATTATGTGTATGGGTGCACTTTTTGGTTGTGGTGAGCTTGCTTTGTTCACCCACTCCAATAACGTACGAAAAACAGCTTTGGCCACAGCCGTTTGTGCGGGGCTTGCCAGTGTGGGGACAAAGCGCCTTCTGGATAAAAAAAGTCAAAAGCTTACCGAACAAAGAACTCAAGTTCTGAAAGAATATGCCCAGCTTTCCAAAGTATAATTTGAAAGGAAAAATAATGTATTCTTCACCCAAACAAAAAGATCCCCAAGTTGATATTTTAATTCCAGATCGTGATGGTCATTTGGTTTCATTGGATGGGATGATTCAACAACTGGAAGATCGCAAAGAAAAAATTGAAAAACAAGTGGATAATTACCAACAAAGGATTAAAGTAACTCAAAAATTGATTAAAAATTTAAAACTGGATTCAATGCGTTCTACCTGGTCATTAGTGATAAGTATGGCCTGTTTAAGTGCATTGCTGACACATAATCAACTGGCACGAAAAGTTGCTTTTACTACTGTTGCAACAACAGCCGTTGTCAACCCCGTAGCTATGGTTGTTTTATCCAAACAAAGGAAAAACTTAAAACAACAAAAAACTTTTTTGGAAGAACAAGAACGGAGCTTGGCTTAAAGCGATGAAAGCATTTGATGTGATTGTTGTGGGTGGGGGACATGCAGGGTGTGAGGCAGCCACGGCCGCCGCCCGTGTTGGCGCCAAAACCCTGCTTGTGACCCATCATATTAAAACCATCGGCGACATGTCCTGTAACCCTGCTATTGGTGGCCTCGGCAAAGGCACCCTCGTGCGTGAAATTGACGCGCTGGATGGCGTGATGGGGCGCGTGATAGATAAAGCCGGCCTTCAATTCCGTATGCTGAACGCCAGTAAAGGCCCCGCGGTTCAAGGTCCCCGCGCACAAGCCGATAAAACTCTTTATATGAAATATATGCAAGCCGAACTTAAAAATTATCCGAACCTCACTTTAAAAGAAGGTTCTGCCGAAGACTTGATTTTTGCCGACAATAAAATCGCCGGTGTCGTGGTGAACGGCCAGCCGATCCACGCCAAATGCGTTGTCCTCACTACGGGTACTTTCTTGAACGGTGTCATGCATATTGGCACGGAACAAACCAAAGGCGGTCGCTTTGGGGAACCTGCTTGCTACGGTATTACACCCACGCTTAAAAAGCTAGGCTTGACGGTGGGGCGCCTCAAAACTGGTACCCCTGCGCGCCTTGATAAGAACACAATTGATTGGTCGAAATGCACCCGTCAAGATGGCGACAACCCGCCAAAGCCCTTTTCCTTTATGACGCGTGATTTTACCCCCGATCAGATTCCCTGCTGGATCACGCACACAACGCCCGAAACCCATAAGATTATTTTGGATAATTTGGACAGGGCACCGCTTTTTGACGGCCAGATTCAATCGGTTGGCCCGCGCTATTGCCCCAGCATTGAAACCAAGCTGGTGCGCTTTAAGGGGCGCGACAGCCACCATATCTTTTTGGAACCCGAAACCCGTGATGGCAACAGCATCTACCCCAACGGCATTTCGACCAGCGTCCCCAAAGATGTGCAGGAAGCCTTCATTCGTTCAATCCCAGGCTTAGAGCACGTTAAAATCTTGCGCTATGCCTATGCCATTGAATACGACTATGTGGATCCGCGCGAAATGAAATTGACTTTGGAGACCAAGAAAGTTCCGAACCTCTTTTTAGCCGGCCAAATCAATGGCACCACAGGGTATGAGGAAGCTGCAGGGCAGGGACTTCTAGCCGGCGTGAATGCCGCCCTTAAAGCCCTCGGTAAGCGTAAAAAACTCATCATGGATCGTGCGGATAGTTACTTGGGTGTGATGATTGATGATATTACGACTTTGGGTGTGGATGAACCTTATCGTCTGTTTACCTCGCGCGCCGAGTATCGCCTCACCATGCGGGCGGACAATGCGGATTTGCGCCTGACGGAATTGGGCATTAAAGTCGGTTGTGTGGGGCCAGAGCGCGCCAAAATTTACCGCGCTAAAAAGCGTGCGCTGGAACAGGCTCGCGCATACGTTAAAACGCTTCATAAAACGCCAAAACAACTCAAAAACTTGGGTTTTCAAGTCAATGTGGACGGGCATAATCGGAAACCCTTGGATCTGCTCGCTTACCCCAATGTGAAATGGGCTGATGTGGTGCGCGTGTTTCCTGAACTGGAAAAGATTCCTGCTGATATTGCTGAACAATTGGAAATTGAAGGCATTTATCAAGGCTATCTTGCCCGCCAAGCCCAAGATATTCAGGCGTTTAAAAAGGAAGAGGCGTTGGTGATTCCTGAAGATTTTGATTACCGTAAAGTAGGGGGCCTTTCCAATGAAATAGTGGAACGTTTGACCCGCGAACGCCCAGCGACAATTGGCGCCATGACCCGTATGCGCGGCATAACACCCGCTTCTGTCACCGCCGTCATCGGCTATTTAAAAAGTAAATAATTACTTGGCTGCCCCATACAGGAAATTCCCAGAGCCTAAATTATAATAAAGTTTCTTTTCCACTTTATCGTACATAGCCGGCACTCCATCCAGATCAAGAACTGGAATAAAATCACGGACAAGGGTGTCGCTATTATAAATTTGATGGGTATATAGCTTGAAAGCAGAGAATGAATCAACGCCTGCTGCATTATTTGTAGCAAATATAGCTTCTGTTCTTCCTGACAAAGATGATGTTCCGAAAGCAATATTTACATAATCTTGGCTTCCACCTGTCACAGAAAATGTATTATTATTCTTTGACTCAACAGAAACGGTGATTTTACTGGTTGGGTTGTCAATGGTGTATGTGGTGCTACCTGCTGCTATATTCCCGATACCAATGCCAATTTTTGTTAGGTTGGATTGTAAAGCCAACCCACCGCTTCTTGCGCTTGTTGCACTCAGAGAACCAAACAACCAATATGGTGCTGAGGAACTTGCCGATACAGTTGAGAAAGTACAAACTGTTTTGTGGTTTAAGCTGGTGTAGGTATAGCCAGTATCAATATATTGAGTTCCTGTAGATTCCAGATATTCTACTTCCGTGCAACCGTTTTGACATGTTTTAGTGCTGGGGTCACAGATGGAACATTCACCTTCGGATGCACAATCAATATCATACTTACAAGATCCTTCCTCATTATCCCGTGCCCAAGGAATGGTAACATCTCCTGGGATTTTAAAATCCGCCCCGCTTCCTTTGTTGCAAAACAGTTTTTTTGTCACTCTGTCAAACATGCAGTTTTGTTTTCCCTTTGGTTTGAAAGGCGCAATAACAGGGATAAAATCACGGGTAAAATTGCCAGAATCATAAATTTGAAAAGAATATATCCGCATTTTGGAACCAACTCCATGATTCCCAAGGAACAGAGATATGCTTAAAGTATTAGATGAATAGTCAAAAGATGGGGTGGTTGAAGTTGTTTTCCATATTAGTTTATCGTCAATAATAATGCTTTTTCCAAAGCTTCCAGAATGTCTTTTATTTAAAGAAACACCATTTTGAGCTCCAGAAGCTTCACTATTGTAGTTATAGTATATCAAAGAATTTTCGAAGTTGATTCTCCATAAGGTTTGGCTGTGTGTTCCAAAAAGCTCTCTGTTATTGGCTGATAAAATTTCGAAATCTGCATTTATATACGGATTTAGTCCATGCGGGATATATCCAGTATCAATCCACTGTGTTCCTGTTGATTCCAAATACTCCACCTCGATACATCGATTCTGACAGGTTTTTGTATTAGGATCACAAACAACACATTCATTATCGCCACAGGTGTCCCCTTCTTGGCAGAGGGCATCACATTCCCCCGCACAGATTCCTTTAAAATCCCCCTCGGGAATTTGACACGTCGCGCATTCAGTCTTACAATCAATGTCTTC
>JAGCFA010000018.1 GCA_017650375.1 Alphaproteobacteria bacterium
ACCCCACAGGCTTATGGTACAGCCATACACGCGTAACAGGCTTAGTAGATATTTCTTTTCCATCAACCACAATTGAATCTTCCTCGCTGACCAAAAATGCCGGCGTTTCCAAAACTTTTCCGTTTACCGAAACACGCCCAGCCAAAATCAGACGTTCAGCATCCCGTCTGGAACACACACCGGCAGAGGCAATTCTTTTCGCAATTCTTTCTTGCTTTTTCATCATAACTTTTATATTATATAGAAATGGAAAATATAGAAAGAGAAAAAATAAAAAAACAAGCATTTGATTCTGCCTTAAAAGCCTTTAGAGCAGATGAAGTTCCCGTGGGTGCTGTGATTTTTGATTCAAAAACGGGCGAAATCATTGCTTGTAACCACAATCAAACCGAACAAAAAAAAGATGTGCTTGCTCATGCAGAAATGTTGGCAATTCATTCAGCGTCAAAGAAATTAGGACGTAAATTTTTGGATGGATATTCCATGTATGTGACATTAGAACCTTGTGTTATGTGTGCTGGCGCCATCAGTTGGGCACGATTGGATGCCGTTTATTATGGTGCTAGCGATCACAAAACAGGGGCCATTCGTCAAGGAGCCAAAGTCTTTACGCGTTCTCAAACACATCACAAACCAAAATCAAGATTATTTTCATCTCAAGAATGCAGTAAAATCATGACACAATTTTTTCGCGCAAAACGCTTATCAAAAAAAGTTTAAAAAAATTTATGGTTTTTGTTGACAAATGAAATAAACTTTGCTAAAGTGATGTTGAGTTCAACTTTAACGTCAGGAGGAACAGAATGTCATCTTTAACAGAAGCTTTCCTTATCCATGGTGCAATGGCTTATCCTTGTGGAAAGGTATCAGAATCCAAAAAGATGTTGAACGAACTTCCTGATTTTAGAAATGTTAACTGGGCAAAAACAAGCCTGCGCACCACTTTGACAAAAGGTTCCTCTGTTTCAAAAAAACGTTCAGCGAATCGCGAATAAATAGCTCTTGCTTTTTCTGTTGTTTTTTATTATAATGATGGCTGTGCCGAAGTAGCTCAGTTGGTAGAGCAACGCATTCGTAATGCGTGGGTCGGGGGTCCGATTCCTCTCTTCGGCACCAGGTTATAAAGCCCTCTTCTAAACGAGGGCTTTTCAATTCCAACATCAATTCATTCTGCGTTGCCACTTGAATTCATTGTGTTTCATTGCTTTACGCATAAAAAATGTTCACTGGACATTTTTTATTTTGCGCAGTCTTTTGTTTGCAAGCTATTCGGCAAGTCCGATTGTCAAAAATCGTCAAAATTCCTCAATTATCGGACTCCTTAATCAAATAACCTCTACCTAGATAATGGTAGAGGTTAAAAAAAATACAAAGATTACTTCTTTTCCAAAGGATCTGGACCATACTTATTTGATCCCTTGTCGCCTTTCAAGAAAAGACAACAAATAATAAGAGCCGCCATAGTCCATTTAAAAATGAGCTTAGGAATTTCTGTTTCTAATACATCAAAACCTAACAAAGCATAAATAAAAGGTATAAACGCCAAGATTGTTGGCCAATTTAGATCATGTAATCTTTTAATGAGAGCCCAAACTGCTACTAACGAAATAGCAACATCAATAAGATTTGTTATCCAAAGTAACGCCGAGCTGTTCATGAAGGTCTTAAAATTCATCAGAACAACCCAACCTAAAGCAATTCTTGCGGCGAGAATTAAGAAGAAATATCCCACAAATGGCGCCCTATTCATTCTACCGGATATAAGCTTATTTAAATTCATTATAATTCCTTTCGTTTAGATTAAACATATATATATGTGTTTACATAAATCAGAAAATTAAGTCAATATATTTTTGCAATTTTTCTTTCAATTCTTCTGTAATGGTGGTCCGATAAGCACAAAGCTGTCTGCATCGGCTAAAATAGAGCACGCCTATTTTCCTAAAAACTCCATCAGAGTTGTATACGCTGCTGATAATTTCTGGAATAACGAGGCATCCTTTTTACTCACATCCGGATGGTATTTTTTTGCCAAGGTCTTATACTTTTTTTTAACAACCTCCAGCTTCAAGGGGGGATCTATTCCCATAAAAGCCATCGCCTGTGTTACCTTGGCTGGATACTTTGGTTGCGGTGGATTATAATGTCCACTCATCCCCAACCCTGCTTCTCGAAACACACCAAAACCATCTTGAATTTTATCTGCTCTGTAACGAATTCCCTCTGTCCCTAATTTCCATGTTGGCCGTTGCCATCCCACATCGTTTTGAATTTGACTTTCAATTTCATCCGGCGAAAGTCCTTTTAAAAAGTCCCAATTTTTGTTGTACTCTGCAACATGTTTTTGACAAAACCAATAATACGATGTTAAGTTTCTATCTTTGGGAGCACGATATTCTCCGGCTTCCTGACACCCCGGATAGTCGCAATCATGTAATCTTTTTTTGGGCTGTTCTTTTCGTCTCATGCCTACCTCTTTATGCAACCTTTAATTGTTATTAAATAAATATACCATCTTAGGTTGAAAAACACTAAAACAGCACCCATAAGTATAATGTATTTTAACTTCAAATGAAAGGAAAAATTATGCTTGTATGCAAAAATGTCATCGTCAACGGTCGCAGAACCAGTATGCGCTTAGATCGAGAAACATGGATTTCTTTGGCTGACATCTGCCAACGGGAAAATATGACCATTCATCAACTCTGCTCTAAAATCGATTCTGCCAGAGGCAATTCTGGACTTTCTTCTGCCACCAGATTGTTCGTTCTAACTTATTTTCGCTTTATCTTAAATCAATATGAACATGTTGGAGAAAGCAGTGTTTCATTATTCAATCCCAACCTGATTTTACAAACAAACGGTTAATTTTGATAAAATTACATTTTTTGCTGGTCAATTTGTTCTTTTTCGTGTATAATACCCTAAAAACAACTTGATAGGTGAAAAATGCGGATAAAGAACCCGAAACGAACATTTTTTATTGGACTTGCCGTCTGGCTGCTGTTTTTCGGATGGTGGCTGGATGGTTTTTTGGTCAAAAATTGGCGTTTTCCTTTGTTTTCTTTTAAATCATGGCGCTATCTGATGAATGAATTCAAGGGCGGATGGCAAATTACATCTACCAGTGATTGGATTTTTGTTTCATCTCTTTTAATGGCGCCTCTTATCTTTATTTTTCTATGGTATGTAGCATGCAAAGCAAATTGGGGTAAATGGGGTAAAAAAATCTGGAAAGGTATCCGCTGGCCTATCTTTGTCCAAAAAAGAAAAAAACTAAACAAATCTGTTGCCGCCTATACGCCCAAAAATCCCCTCAATCCAGCCGCTTCTTACAGACCTTTAGCAATGCCAAGTTCTGGCCTACGTACCAATCCTGTACCGCCCCCTTCTAAAACATTCCTGAATAATACAACAGCCATGGGACGTTTTGATACCTCGGAAGGAATCCCCATCAAAGAATTTAACGAGCCTGAATCCTTTTCAACAATGCCTGTCCCTCCTTTTACCGAGCCATCACATTCTCATCAGGAAACATTCACTAAAAAAGATTTTGAAGAAATGGCTAATACACCCATTTCTGATATTCAAATTCCCAAGATGGAACCTGTTAAGGAAAATATTTCTTCTATTCTAGAAAAGGCTGGTTATACATTTCTTGAAGCAAATATATCTAAACAAGATGGGGCCATTTTTGCTGCTTCTTCCCAAGAATTGTGGATTATCTTAAATGATACACAACCTGGGGATTGGCTGGCAGACGAAGAATCCTTTAACGATGAAGATCCGTTATGGTTTTCTGAAACAGATCACCGAGTTTCACCTGTCTTTCAATTAAAAACATGGGCCGAGCAATTACAACAAAAACTGGGTGAACTTATTCAAGTGCGCTCATTGTTAATTGAAAAAGATGGTGTTATTATTAACGCAGAAGATATGATGAAAACATGGAATGATCTGGGGGTTGTCGTTTGTCGCACGGCAGAGGGAGGACCCGTTGAATTACCAACCATTTCTGAAGTATTTAAGGAACCTCAAGAAAAAATAGAACCTGACATTCTGGAAAAATTAAAATCTATGTTGTAAAGGAAAGGGGAGATTTTTATGGCAGATGAAGCATACGAAGAGCAACAAAAATACATAAAACGCATTCTTTTTTCTTTTTTATGGGGCCTAATTCTGGCTTATGTGGTTGCTTATTTAATTATCCCTATTGAATCATGGATTCGTTTAGGGTTAGATCGGGATATTCTGGCCAGATCACTTGCTTTTTGGAAAAAGGCGGCTTTTAACCCCCTTCTTTTATTTGAAAAATATACCAACTGGTGGCAAGTCTTCGGAAGCTCAAAATCTGCCCCTTGGAGCCTTTATTTGCCCATTTTACCTTTTATCACTCTATTTTTAGTTGTTATTTGGGGAATTGCAACAAACCCATATCATTATATGCCAAATATTTTTGGTGCTGGTCGTTTAGCCTCATTGACTGACATCAAAAAAATGGGCTTATTAAATGGTTTTGTATGTGTATTGGGTAAATTCCATGGAAAATTACTTAAAATGCCAGAAACCTTATCCGCCCTGGTAGTCGCCCCTCCAGGAACAGGTAAAACAGCTGCCGTCGTTGTTCCTACTATTTTGGAATCAGATGAATTAAGCATCATCGTCAATGACGTAAAACCAGAATTGTGTTATCAAACATCTGGATACCGCGCCACCAAAGGTCCTGTTTTCATCATCAACTGGGGGGCTCAAGATGACCCCGAAAAGGGGATCTATTATCCCAGCTGGAACCCCTTATCTCCTTCCTGTTTGCCACCTTTAGGACCAGCACGAGATATGTATATAGATTCCATGGTGGCTGTTTTGGTCGAAGAACCAAAAGGGGGACAAGATCCGCATTGGTCCAAAACAGGACGAAATGCAATGAGTGGTTTTTTACACTTTATTGCCAGCAAATGCGAACGCGCCAAAGCAAATGATTATTTTATCAACAAATTACAAGAAGGTTCTTTTGATGCAGAGGATGCCAAAATTTTAGCCACCTATTATGCCGATATGTCAGACAACAGTGTTTTGTTGGCGTCATCTGCTTTACAAAAAGGAGAACTGACTTTAAATAATTACGCGCCAGTGGGAACTTGGGACGGATTACCAGAAGATTGGTATGGACACGAACCGTGTATTGCCATGATTTTAGAATGGCTGACATCAATGCAAATGAAAATTGCTGCAGACTTGAAACGGCGAACAGACGAAGGAGATCAAATGGCAATGATGGCTGACCCCATGAAAGATGTCTTGGATGCTGCCGTTAACGAAAGTAATCGTTTTGCTTATTCACGACGTGCAATTGGTGAATTAAATCAATTGGCTGCCACACCAGATAAAGAACGTGGATCAATTTTATCAACTGCTTTATCAGGCATCAGTATTTTTAAAAACGCTGCTGTGCGCGAACGAACAAAATTCAGTGACTTGACCTTCCGTGATTTGCGCGGACTTCCTGATCCCGTAACTCGTGAAATGAAACCTGTTTCAGTGTATTTATCCATTAACCAAGTGGACGCTAAAGCATTAAATGTGATCACGGGTATCTTTGTAGAACTAATGAGTTCTTATTTAATTGCAACCAAACCGGGACAAGTTGGAACTGACGGAAAAAAAGCAGGCCCCTATCCCGTTTTATTTGTGTTGGACGAATTTCCACAAATGCCAAAATTAAGTGCGGTTATTAACGGACCAGCCGTAGGACGCGGAATGAAAGTTTCTTATTTACTGATCGGGCAGGATTTAGGACAAATTTCAGGCACTTATGGTAAAGACGATTTGGAAACCATTATTACAACAACTGCCGCAAAAGTTGTCTTAGCACAAAACAACGAACAAACCGCTGAACGCTTTACAAAAATGATTGGTACAAAAACCATTGAAGTTAAAAGTACCTCGAAACAAGAAGGATTAGGAACAGGCCTCAGCCAACAATTTTCACAAAATGTCTCTCGCTCTTTCCAACAATCTAACGTGGTCAGTGTCGCAAATATTATGAGCTTAGATGCCTCAAAACAATATGTGATTTATCAAGGATATACAGATCACCCGATTCTGGCTGATTCTCCCAGATACTTTTTGGACAGAGTCTTTTTAAAACGCACACAAATCCCCTGCGCGCCGAACGTACCAGCGTGGATTGTTGCTCGTCGAGAAACCCTTCCCAACCAAGAAGAAACCACACAAATAGAACCTTCTGAAGATACTGGATTGGACGAACTGCCCCCACCTGACGAAAACAGCACACCCCAAATGATGCCACTTCCACCAATAAAACCACCACAATAAAGGATATAGATGACAAATCAATCGGACGAATTAGATGGCACAAATATCTTTGATAACTGGAATCAGCTGATTCAGACTCCGGATGGTGTTCAACATTCGAATACGGAATTAGATTTGTCCGAACTTATGGAAAAACCACAAAAAACAGCGGATTATTGGGAAGAATTATTTCAAGAATCTAACTTTGGTGGAATGAATTTAATGGGACTTTCATATTATCCAATCAGTATTCAAGAAGAAAACTTCTTTAAAAAATACACCCTTGCCAAAAAACTTTTCATTCAAGATGTTTTAACAAATAACCTGAATGATTTACGTGCAGCAGGTATTTCTGAAGAAAATATATTTTATCTGACTAAAGATATTTTGCCGGCGAACTGGACTGTTCATCTGAAATACCCACCCTTATACGGTGGCCTTCCAGAACCGGATAACATGGTCCTAATTCAATGCCAACCGTTTCATGAATTGATTCATGATTTTATCAATCGACAATTACTGACCGAGGCTGGAATTGGCCATCCCAAAACACTATATGTCCCCACCCCCACAGGAAAAGTTTATATTCCGGAAGGCGCTTGGACTGGATCCGGTGGCAAAAAAAAAGCAGACCGTTCTGTTATGGCGGGCATGACACAAAGTGCTCTCCAACAGCTTTCAATAAAAACAGGAGGACGGTGATGGCTGGAACAATCAATACCCTTTTAAACACAATGTACCAACGCTACGCAATGGTTTTCCCACCTGCTGCGATCATGGATATTCAACGAACTTCTATTTCGTTAGTCAAACAAGGGCTGATTCAAATTCCAACAGATTATATCCAATTCCTATCCATTACAGACGGATTGGCATGGAACGGCTTAGAATTATTTTCCATTTATGAACATGAACGCAAGGACTGTGTTTTTCCGGGATTACAGCTACAAAGTTATCAGGCAACACAAAATCTGAAGGCGTTATATCCTAAATCACTGATTTTAGGATTTGCTCCGGAACAATTAATTTTATATACAGCCCCACAAAAAGAATATCTGATTATTAATCGATATACTTTTGCTCCTGTTGTCAAACTGCCTCGTTTTGCGGATGTTCTTTATTTTTATTGCGATGCATTTTCCAACGCATCATAGGCTCGTCGAATTTCTTGGATATCTTGCCACATTAACCATTTAGGTGAACCCACCGCTTTTGATTGGTTGCGTAACAAATAAGAAGGATGAAAAATTGGCATCATTTTTGCCCCATAAGGGCCATCAAACCAACGTCCTCTCAATTTAGAAATTCCTTCTTTTGTTTCCAAGAAAGAAGTCAGCGCCACCCGTCCACAAAGCAAAATAATCTTAGGTTTTAAAACGGATAACTGGCGTTCCAAATAATTACGGCAAGCCAACTTTTCTTCTGGCAAAGGATCCCTATTATCAGGAGGACGACATTTTATTGTATTACAAATGTAGATATTTTCTTTTCTAGAAAAACCAACTGATTCCAAGATTTTATCCAACAATTGACCAGCGCGCCCAACAAAAGGTTCCCCCGTTAAATCTTCGTTTGCTCCCGGAGCTTCACCTATCAAAACAATTTTATTATTAGGAATTCCGGCAGAAAAAACAACTTTTGTACGTGTTTTCCCCAATGGACAACGCTGACAATTTAAACATTCCGCTTTTATCGTTTCCAATTCTTCAAACATACTTTCTCCTTTCAAAACTTACTCGGTGGTTCCTCTTTGTAATTCTTCCAAAGCTTCCTTGGCTATTTCATAGGAAAACCCTGCTCGTGCCAATCGTGCCAAATCTTTTTTAAAATCAGCCCCTAAATGCTTTTTTCGAACCGTCAAACGTGCTTGCTCTAATTCATCTGTTTCACTCAAAGCATCAAGAATCATTTCTTCTTTTATACCGGACTGCTGCAATTTTGTGCGAATAAAAGAACGCGATTTTCCGATTTCCGACAAACGTCTGACTGTGTTTTCTGTAAATCGCTGATCATCGACATACCCCAGTCGTTGCATTTCAGAAACAATTTCCTCAATCCATTCGATCGCTTCTGGGGGAACTTCCTGTTCTCGTTCTGCTTTTATCAGACGTCGTTTTAAAACTGCGCGCAACTTTTGAGAGCTAGCATCATATCGCTCCAAATAAAAAAATGCAATATTTTTCAATCGCTGACAAGTGATTTTCTTCATTCTTGACAAAACCTTTCATTTCCTGCATAATACCTCTTAAAACAGGAAAAATCAAATGAAAAAAACGCTTTTTTTAATGTTCTTTTTATCAAGCTGTATGAGCGCCCCTCAATCAGCCTTTCAAATTAATCCTGATATGGATGTTTGTCTTTTAAATGTTGGAAAAATCGAAACTATTTCTATGATGTCTCATTTTGATGTCCTCCCACACATTGAAAACCGCCTTCCTATCTCCCCTGAACAAGCTATCATTGAATGGACAAAAACACACCTGAGACCTTCCAATACATCACAAGACATGTGGATTGTTGTACACAAGGCTGAAATAATTCAAACCGATTTACCTGATCCGCATTTTTTCAAACTGGATGAGGTGAATTATACTCTAAATTATGAAATTGAAATTCAGTTACGCAACCAAAATCAACTGATCAAAAAATTTCCTGTTTCAGGAACGGGTTTTATAACTATGGCAAAAAAAGCATCCCTTTCCCAAAAAGAAAAAGGTTGGGCTTGGCTGATCCAAAAAATGTTGACGCATCTGAAAACAAAAATACAAACAGATCTAAAAGATGTCCTTATTTCACAAAATTAAATTGATGTTCATTTCGGAAATAGCCGAACGTCTTCCATGGGCTTTGATAGCCTATATTTGTGGTATTTTAATTGGCTTAAACACATGGATCAGCGCCTATTTATATCCTGTTTTGGCTCTTGCTTTTTTATCCGGATTAATGTGGTTGTGGATGCGCAAAAAGATTTTTGTTTCTTGGTATATGATGATTCTATTGATGTGTTCTGTCGGAATAATCAATATCTCCTTACACGTTCAGATGAATAAACATCCAATCTTATTGTCACCTCTTTACCACGAAAATATCCAAGCAACAGTTTTAGAAAATCGACTGTTAATTGACAAACAGATTGTCACTTTAACAGATATTCATTGGCATAATCCAGACTTAAAAAGACCTCAAAAAATCCGCGTTCATTTCAAAGAAAAAATACCTCTTTTGAATGTCGGTGACAGAATAAAGACTTCTGTATCTGTTTACCCGCCAAAAGGCCCCTCTGAAAAAAATCTATGGTTTCAACAAATAGGAGCCATCGGTATTGCAGATAAAATGGAAATAATATTTACTTTTCCAAAACAAAATTTTTCTTTCAGCAAGATACGGCATCAAATCAATCAACACTTATTTGAAATTTTATCACTTTCGCAAGCTGAAATTGCAGCCCCTTTGATTACAGGAGAACAAAAACTAATCAGCCACAATACCTATCAAACTTACAGACGCGCTGGCATTGCTCATGTCCTTTCTGTTTCAGGATTTCACATGGCTTTACTGGCCAGCTTTTTATTTTTCATGATTCGTGGAATCTGCGCCATTTTCCCACGCATTGCCCTTTATTGGAACACCAAGAAAATTGCAGCTGTTGCTTCTTTAATCGGAACCTTTTTATACTTAGGCTTATCTGGATTTCAAGTTCCGGCTCTTCGTGCTTTTATTATGATCGCATTTGTTTTTGTTGGTGTATTAATTGACCGATCTGTTATTTCCATGCGTACATTGATATTGACCGCTTTAGGTATACTGATCTGCTTTCCACAAATGATTCTATCTGTCAGCTTTCAATTTTCATTCATTGCCGTTGCTGTGTTGGTAATGCTCTGCTCTTATATTCAAGATCAACCTTGGAGCAAATTTAAAAAAGCTGTCATCGGTTTTATCGGACTGAACGTGTTTGTGTCATTAGCATTGATCCCTTTTATTGCTTTTTATTTTCATCAACTGACGCCTTATGGAATTTTGGGTAATATGCTCTTCAACAGTATTTTCAGCTTTTTCATTATGCCATTACTGTTTGTTGGGGCATTGACGATGCCTTTTGGGTGGGATGTTCCCTTTTTCCGTTTGGCTGGTCTGGGGTTAAAGGGAGTTGGTTATGGCGCTAATCAATTAGCTGGACTTCCTTATTCAGAACTGACTATCCCTTCTTTTTCTCCCATTGCATTAGGAATGATTGGCTTTGGTATCATGGGGGTATGTTTTATGAAAACCCCACTTAAATGGAGCGGAATGTTTTTGATCATCTTGGGGATTATAGGGGGACTTTTCCCTTGACCTTTTAAAGAAAGCGTGATATAATAATTTCTGTGGCCTCGTAGCTCAGCTGGATAGAGCAACTGCCTTCTAAGCAGTAGGTCGAGCGTTCGAATCGCCCCGAGGTCACCATTTTTATATTTTCTTCATCAACCCTATCCATCTGATTCTTTTCATCATTTTTAATTATGGTAAATGCCGTAAAATAATCCTTGCATTTTGAAATAAAAAAACAGGCCTTTGGATAAGGCCTGTTCCAAGGATGTTGCCCCAACTAAAAATAATAGCGTGCAGACAGCAACACATCATGCGAACGTAAATCCGCCTTTGTTTTTCCTGTATAACCATCTACATCTTTGACTCTGGCTTGACCTAAGTCAGTAAAACGGTACCCCAAATCCAAGGACCAATTTTCACAGAGTTTATAATCAACACCGGCCCCAACATTCCAAGCAAAGCTGAATTTTGTCTTGGCCTTAAAGAGATCCGATTTCTTATCCGTTCTGTTCAAGGACATCCCTAAACCACCCATACCATAAACACTGAATCCATGGGTAATCGGCATTGTAGCATAAACATTCATCAAAGCAGGAACAGACCAACTGTCTGTTTTGACGTCGCCCACTTTCACTTTTCCCAAACCACGCCAACCAATTGTCAAGTCTGAACGCATATAATCGTTCATGTGATATCCGATACCGACATTAGCAATAGCGTGTTCTTTATAGTCGCTATCCCCCATACCGAAACCTAATTGGCCAACAGTATACATATGACTGGGTGAATAAATATCGTTGCCCGCACTGGCAACACCGGCAGTCAATAATGTCACTGCCGCTAAAGTTGATAATAATACTTTCTTCATTTGATTCTCCTTTCATTTTTTAATCAGTTGAAGCATAAAAAACTGTAGGCATCAAATTTGGTAAATTCCAGCCCTCTTAATATTTTTTTTAAAAATAAATATCCTTATATGTCAAATACATATTTAAATATGTGAAAAAGTCTTGCTTTTTTAAAAAGTGGGGTG
>JAGCFA010000019.1 GCA_017650375.1 Alphaproteobacteria bacterium
GAAGCCAAACGGACACGCCTATCTGGACAAGGCACCCTACTATTCGTAGATGAAATTCATCGCTTTAACCGCGCACAACAGGATGGGTTTTTACCCTATGTAGAAGATGGCACGGTGATTTTGGTGGGCGCAACCACTGAAAACCCCAGCTTTGAACTGAACAGCGCTTTACTCTCTCGCTGTAAAGTATTTGTGCTAAATCGGTTGGATAAAGAAGCCCTATCCACTTTGGCCGAGCGCGCCGAAAAAATCATGGAAAAACCTCTCCCCTTGGATGAGGTGGGGCGCGAATATTTATATGCGCTGGCGGATGGCGATGGGCGGTATTTTATCAATTTGATTGAGGCCGTTTATCAATATGCCACACCCGATGAAATTTTGGACAAGGCAGAATTGGAAAAGCTCTTACAAAAGCGCCTTCCTAATTATGATAAAGATCGCGAAGGGCACTATAATTTGATTTCCGCGTTGCATAAATCTTTACGTGGTTCTGATCCAGATGCAGGACTTTATTGGTTGGCGCGGATGGTAACAGCTGGGGAAGACATGAAGTATATTTTGCGCCGTCTCACCCGTTTTGCCAGTGAAGATGTGGGGATGGCAGATCCGCAAGCGCTAGTGCAAGCGATTTCCGCTTGGAATAGCTATGAACGATTGGGTTCGCCTGAAGGCGATTTGGCCGTGGCAGGATTGGTGGTTTATTTGGCGACAGCCCCTAAATCTATCGGCGTTTATCGGGCATGGAATCAAGCGGTGCTGGTGGCCCGCGAAACGGATTCTCTGATGCCCCCAAAACACATCCTAAATGCCCCCACCAAATTGATGGCAGAAGTAGGCTATGGGAAAGGCTATCAATACGATCCAGAAACAAAGGATGGTTTTTCAGGACAAGAATATTTCCCTGATGAAATCGGCCATCGCACTTTTTATCAACCTGTGGAGCGCGGTTTTGAACGCGAAATCCAAAAACGTCTTGATTATTGGAATGGCTTAAGAAAAAAGAAGGAGAAAAAATGAAAAGTATTATTCAAGTTTTACCAGCTCTTGATCAAGGTGGCGTGGAACGCGGCACCATTGAAATTGCCACTGCTTTGCAACAAGCGGGCATCCCCAATTATGTAGTTTCAGCTGGGGGGAAAATGGTCCCAGAACTAACAAAAATAGGCGTGGAACATATTATCCTTCCCGTGGCCAGCAAAAACCCCTTTAAAATGTGGATAAATGCGGGAAAATTAGCGAAAATTTTTAAAGAAAAAAATGCAGGGTTAATTCACGTACGTTCACGCGCCCCTGCATGGTCAGTCAAATGGGCTTCACAAAAAACAGGCGTTCCTTTCATTGCCAGTTATCATGGTGTTTATGGTATAAAACCGACCATCAAAAAATTATATAATCGTGTCATGCTTCAGGGTGAAAAAGTGATCGCTGTTTCTGAACACGTTAAAAAGCATATTTTAGCAAATTATTCTTGCCCCGAAGATAAAATCATTGTTGTTCATCGGGGAGCTGATGTCAACAAATTTAATCCTGATTTAGTGTCGGCCGAAAAGATAACGTCCCTTAAACAACAATATCAAATTCCAGAAGGAAAAACGGTTATTACCTTGGTGGGACGTCTGACTCCATGGAAGGGACAAAAAGTGCTGTTAGAAGCGTGTCGTCAGATGAAAAATCAAGACTTTATTTGCTTGTTAGTAGGCTCAGATCAAGGTCGCACAGAATACCATCAAGAATTGGAAAAAATGGCAAAAGATTTAAAACAACAAGTTATTTTTGTGGAATCTTGTCAGGATATGGCCACTTTGTATGCTTTTAGTGATGTTGTGGTGGCTCCTTCGTTAGAACCAGAAGCTTTTGGCCGTGTGATTACTGAAGCGCAAGCAATGAAACGAATTGTAGTGGCTTCAGCGCATGGGGGAGCTTGTGAATCTATCCAAGATGGCGTTTCGGGTTTTTTAACACCAGTGGGCGATGCATCCGCATTGGCTGAGACTTTGGATAAAATATTATCCATGACTCCAGAAGAACGCCTTCAAATTCAAAATCAAGCATATGATTCTGTGCATACCCATTTCACCATTCAAAAAATGTGTGATAAAACGCTGGCACTTTACAGGGAATTTTTAAAAGATTAAATCCTTGACTTTTGGGCCAAAAAAAGCTATACTTTTCCTTATTTAAAAAGGAGTAAAGATATGGATCCGAAGGTTATAGCAGCTATATATGGTTCTGCGAGTGCAGGGGCTGTTGCCTTGAGTATTGCTTATTTCAATTGGTTTAATAAACAGCAAAAAAAGCGTCCAACTAAATCACCCTATTCGGCACCATGCTTAAATGATGCAGAAAACGGGGAAAGGCGGATTGATCCTAAATTTATAAAAGTTATTTGTAATGAAGTAGAAAGGAGTTAAAATGCCCTTAAATCAACAAACAATTCAAAATTTATCGTGGCTAGCGCGTTTAAAATTACCCGCTGAACGCGAAGGAAAAATTTTATCAGATTTGCAAAGCATTTTAGATTGGGTGGAACAATTAAAAGAAGTGGATATTGAAGGCGTAGAACCATTGGTTTCTGTAACAGACGGAATTGCCCCCATGCGTAAAGATGTGGTGACAGAGGGCGATCAACAAGAGGATTTAATGGCGAATGCTCCTGAATCAGTTCAAGGTTTTTATGTAGTGCCAAAGGTGGTGGAATAATGACAAATTTAACTGACTTAACAATTTCAGAAGCTGCCGAAAAATTGGCAAAAGGGGAAATTACTTCGGTGGAACTGACCAAAGCGCATTTGGATGAAATGGCAAAGGCGCGTGTTTTAAATGCCTATATTACCGAAACACCGGAACGCGCGTTAGAGGATGCAAAAAAATCAGATGAACGCCGTGCCAAAGGAAAAGTTTTGGGTGCGCTGGATGGGATTCCTATTGCTAATAAAGATTTATACTGCACCAAAGGGATTCGTACTACAGCGGCCAGTAAAATTTTATCCAAATTTGTACCCCCTTATGAATCCACTGTGTCCCAAAAATTGATTGATGCAGGAACAGTGATGTTGGGTAAAGTCAATACTGACCAATTCGCGATGGGTGGATCTACCATGACCAGCTTTTTCGGTACAACCAAGAATCCATGGAATTTGGATTTGGTGCCAGGTGGTTCTTCGGGTGGTTCGGCGGCGGCTGTAGCTGCGGGGCTTTGTATGGGGGCCACTGGTTCCGATACAGGGGGTTCCATTCGTCAACCAGCCAGTTTTTGCGGAATTACAGGGATTAAACCTACCTATGGCCGTTGCTCACGTTATGGGATCGTGGCCTTTGCCAGTTCCTTGGATCAAGCGGGACCCATGGCGCGTTCGGTCAAAGATTGTGCTTTGATGCTGAATGCCATGGCGGGTTATGATGAAAAAGATTCTACTGTGGCAAATGTGCCTGTGCCAGATTTTACCAAGGCTTTAACGAGCGATATCCGTGGCAAGAAAATTGGGATTCCGAAAGAATATCGTTTGGATGGGCTCAATCCAGATGTTCAAGCTACTTGGGATAAAGGTGTCCAATTATTGAAAGACGCCGGCGCGGAAATCGTGGAAGTAAGTCTTCCCCATACAAAATATGCTTTGCCGGTTTATTATATTGTGGCGTGTGCCGAGGCCAGTTCCAACTTGTCCCGCTATGACGGGGTGCGTTATACCACGCGTGTGGAGGGCAATTCTTTGGATGAACTTTATGAAAATTCCAGAACGGATGGTTTTGGGGATGAGGTGGTGCGCCGAATTTTGCTGGGAACTTTCGTGTTGTCGGCGGGTTTTTATGATGCCTATTATACACGGGCACAACGCGTTCGTCGTTTGATTTACAATGACTTTATGGAAGTCTTTAAATCTGTGGATGCCTTGTTGGTGCCAGCTGCCCCAACCCCAGCTTTAAGTGAAGCCGAAATGAAAAATATGAAACCGATTGATGTCTATGCGGGTGACGTATTCACAACACCAGCCAGTTTAGCTGGTGTGCCGGGCTTATCACTTCCTGTCGGATTATCATCTAACGGTTTGCCAATCGGA
>JAGCFA010000020.1 GCA_017650375.1 Alphaproteobacteria bacterium
ATATTTTTTATTTTTCAACAACAAAATCTTGTATAACCTAATCAGATTTCAACTGAACAAAAACTTTAACACAAATAAAGCCACCCTGAAAGGAGTGGCTTTTATACTTGGTGGAGGGTAATTAGCGGATATCGAGCAAATCACGTTGCTGAGTGCAAACAGTTAGCGATGAAAATAAAACCCTTGAATTAAGTTTTTTCTAATTCTTTGATACGTTTTTCTATCCTATCTTTCTCCCCTTTGAGATAGTCTGCTCTCTCTTTCTTTTGTTGAAATTCCTTTTTTACATTTTCACAACCAAGGCTTCCGTATTGTTTTAACCCCTTTTCAGAACATTTTTGTCCAACTTCTTTTTCTAATTTTTTAACAATTGCAGGATAACCCAATTCTTTCCATTCTGAATTGATTTTTCTTAGAGGAGTTTCTGTGTACCATTTTTTTAACTCCTCTTTTTTTTGTTTACACCCCTCTAAACCTGTTTTAAAGATTTGTTCCTCGGAACAGGCTTTTAAAATTTGTTTTTCGTGAAATTGTTCAAATTCTGAATCAGAAGGTCCCATAATATAAAATAGTCCTCCAAGTATAATTAAAATTCCTATAGGTATTGTAAGGATGCTCGAATCATCGCCTTTAATACGATGACGTCTGAAATAAGAATGACCATCTGTAATAAAAACAGAGTGTTGGGAAGAAAAACGAGATTTCTTTACGCTATCAATCAATAATAATCCTAAAAAAACGAAAAGAGGAAAAACAATAATTCCATTTGCCACTTTTCCATAATCAAAAAGTACACAAGAAAATAAAACGCCCAGCAAACACAACAAAACAGTCCAAATAGGGCTACGCTTAAATAATTCTTTCATAAGAGCCCCTTTTTATTTCAAAAAGATAAAAACAAATGAATTCAGCCATTTTTTACTTCCTTTTCCATTTTTTTCACTGCTTTTTTTGTTTATTTTTCATTGATAAAATCCAAAATATCTCCCAAAAGATTGGCTTTTTTATGAGCATAAGTTGTTGTTCGACCAATACGCCAACAATCTGGGCGGATATATCCCTTTTGAACAGATTTTTTCTGCCATTCAGTAATTTCTTCTTTATGAGAGAGTGTTATATCTTTATTTTTACTGGAAACTTTCAAACATAGGTCTACAAAATCCGTTTTTCCCTCTTTAAAATGAATTTCAATCTGCTTGTACTTTTCAACTTCCCCTATTTGTTTCCAGTCAAGCCAACAAGCATAAAATCCACCTTGTGCATTAGGAACATCACCAATGTTAAATTTTTTATCTGTATTTTTCAAGGTATTATAAAAGTAATCAAACCATTTGTGTTTTGTCCATGTGTGTATATCTTTTTCGTTACAAGATTTAATTTCCTTATCTACCATAGTTAGTCGTTCATAAAACATATTTATAATTGTATTTTCATGATTATCATTTAATAAATCAATTAAATCCTGACGACGCAGAGAGCAACAGTCCTCATTAGATAAAATATTTTCATCCGAAGATTTATATGAATTGACATAATCCCCCGTCTTTAAATAGCACACTTTTATTTTTTTATCTGAAGCAAACTTTTTATCATTTTGACGCATATTTTTAACATAGTGAATAATTTGGTCGTCATGTTCATTTGTATAAGTTTTATCTTCAATAATCAAAATATGATTGGTTGTAATAATTAAAACGTCTATATGTTCCACTTGTTGCCCAACTGATAAAACTTCTTCTCTTTCATCAATCCCACATTTTGCCAAAAATTTATGCGCTAAAACATATTCTTTGGGAAAATCACTTTTATACATTTCTTTCCCGAATGCAAACAGATAACATAAAAAAGCATCTTGAGAAAGTTCACTTTTTGCAAAATCAAAGAGATTCGGACCGTTCATTTCATACTCCTGTGTGCTTTATTTTAATAATGGACACAGTATAGTATGTATTAAAAAAAATGTCAAAAATAATTCGAAAGTTCGATAAGTTACGGATTTTGACGATTTTTCGCGACCGGATCATCGAACTTTTCAAAGTGCTTGCGAAATATGAAAAAAGCCACCCGAAGAGAGTGGTTTTTTTCTTTGGTGGAGGGTAATTAACGAATTTCGAACCAATCATGTGGCCGAGTGCGAAGAGTTAGCGTTAGAAATTGATAAGATTTAATTTTCTCTTTGATGCCCTATCTGAATAGGAAGGTTGTTGTGGTAAATGGTTGGGCGTTGAATTTTTGCAATAAATCTTTCTCTTTCAGAATTATTGAGGCGAATGTATTCTCTTATTCGATTTTCGTACTCCTTTTGTTTTGTTTCCGGAATTTTTTCATCAGAAGAAGAAAAAGTTTCATTAAAAATATATCCTTCTATTTTGGCACTTGTAGCCTCGTATACATCACGAAATCCGTGAAACATAACCAATCTGTCTATCTCTCTTATACGTTGTTTAATTTGTTCCAAATTACGTTTTTTGGGGTTATCCAACACCAACCATATAGATACACTTCCCATCTGGAGGGCAAGTTTTGCCTCCCACTTTTGCCTTTTTAGTATACCATAAATATCTAATGTTTGATGGGTCTTTGGTGAATATCTTTCATAGAGTGGATTTTGATTGATATCTTCATAAATTTGCCTATTTTTTTCCATTATAGATAACAGAAAAGAACATCTTTCTTTTGGTAACCGCTGGGCGCGATATATGAAATTTGATTTCAATAAATCCATTATTATACCTCTTAATACTATTGCAAATAGTAGCACAGAAACTCAAAAAAGTCAATAAAATTGGATGGTGAGTTCGATAAGTTACGGAAGGTTGTGATTTTTGAAGGATGAAAAATCGAACTTGCCGAATGCTTTGCGAAATATGAAAAAAGCCACCTGAAATGAGTGGCTTTTTTCTTTGGTGGAAGGTAATTAGCGGTTATCGAGCAACCCATTCAGCTGATTTCAAAGAATTGGCTTTCAAAATCCACAACCTGTTTTGAGTTTATCACCCAGGGGAAAAAGTTGCTTTTTTTTGTTTTTATGGTAAAATAGGTCTATTGATAATTAAACAAGGAGTTTTATTATGGCATTGAATTTTACGTTTTTGAAGAAAGATCAGATATGGGGTTATGGTGCCCTGGAAGTCATGAAAAAGTATGGCTCAAAGGTGGCGCCAACAGATTTGACAGTCATATTGGGTGGCTATATGACTTATAAAGGTAATCGCACTTCTGAAGGTGATCTAGCTTGTACCTCTTGGTCCGCGTCTTCTTATGAACGTAATAACGTGCTTTGCGTCTCCTCTTATGGCGAGGAGACCTGGTATGACCAGCGTGGACGTGCAGTCTCGGCGCGCCCCGCTTTGGCGCCAAGAGAGACATCTAAAATCAGTCCGAGCGAAGCGAGGGTTCTCTCTGGAATCCGCATAGCGGAATATGGCCAATACCCGCAAACGGTTGCCGATGAGCGTACCAGCGCAAGATTAGAAAGATTACATTCGTCAAGATCTCTCCGTCCGACAGGGAAAAAATACACATTTGATGCAATTGGTCTACGCGATTATGATACACTGTTTAAAGCAAAATCCTATCCAGAATATGAAATGGATGGTAAAAGGTATATCCGCGTTCCTGGACTACGTGCTGACGAATATAGCGAGTTATCTATCGGGGAAGAGGTAGAGAAAGGAAAACCCTATTGGGTAAGAGTTCAACCGATAGAATGGCTGGTGGATAAAAGTGGTTGGATGATTGCTAAAAAATGTTTGTTTGCCGGTATTCAATTTGACACCAGGGAAAAGTATAATGGCGATTTTTCCAAAACATTTATGAAACATTATCTAGACACTTATTTTGCTAAAGAAATGATACCGATTGAACACGTGGCAACACATTCAAAAATAAAAATTGGAAAAACGATTTTAAAGCAAAATCAAAGAGGTTGATAGTTCGATAATTTACGGAAATTAGCGAATTTTTGACGTTGAACTATCGAACTTGCCATAGTGCTTGCGAAATATGAAAAAGCCACCCCAAAAGGAGTGGCTTTTAAACTTGGTGGGTCCGGCAGGACTCGAACCTGCGACCAGCCCGTTATGAGCGGGCAGCTCTAACCAACTGAGCTACAGACCCTAACTGATACGAAAGTTCATCCTAGCAAATTTTACCTAAAAAATCAAGCTTTTTTTGACATTTTAAAAATAAATATTTTTTTGGCTTTTTTTAGTGGAAAAAAGCTTTTTTTTATGGTATAATCAGACTGTCTTTAGGAAGCAAAACGAAAGGAAAGAAATGTCAAAAGAATATACTTTTAATCCTGGCGATTTTGTTGTTTATCCTGCGCATGGGGTGGGCCAAGTGAGTGAGCGACAAACAGCCTCGGTCGGTGGACAAGATGTTGACCTGATTGCAATTCATTTTACAAAAGACAAATTAACAATGCGCATTCCATCAAATGACGCTATGAACAAGGGATTGAGAGCTGTCGCAACTCCTGTCGTTATGGAATCTGTTGTTTCAACATTAAGTGAAAAACCAAATACCAAACGTCAGCCATGGTCAAAACGTTCGGCTGAATATACAGCAAAAATTGGTTCTGGAGATCCGATCGCTTTAGCTGAAGTCGTGCGCGACTTATATCGTGATCCTGCTTTAAGCAATCAAACTTATAGCGAAAGACAATTTTTTGAAAAAGCTTTTTCTCGATTAGCACCTGAGTATGCAGTCGTCCAAAAAATTACAGAACAAGAAGCAACCATTCAATTGGAATCTATCTTGCAAGGGGCTCTTGAAAAAGCAACTGCGTAATCTTAAGGGGGGGGGATTATGAAAAAACTCAAAAAGAGCTGGATGAATCATTTCATGCATGGCATTTTATGGATTCTGCTTGCAACAGGTATTTTTTATGCATGGAAATACCCTGCTGTAACAAAGCGCTTATTTAGCGGGATTAGTTTACCTAAAATTGATTTAGCAGATGTTTGTCAAGCCATCATTTTCTTGATTGTTGTTTTATATGTTTTCCGCTTTTTAAAGAATTTAATTTTAAAATGGTTAGAGAAACATCCCAAAGAAAATAAAGGGGTTTATTATTCCATTATCAAGTTGCTGGGATATGTCGGTTGGATTATCGGGTTATGGGGTAGCTTATCCTTAATGGGATTGAATTTACAAAATTTGGCTATCATTTTTGGGGCTTTATCTGTCGGAATCGGATTTGGGTTGCAAACAATCGTCAATAACTTTGTGTCAGGTCTTTTAATTTTGTTCGAACGGCCTATTTCTGTGGGAGATTGGATTCGTGTCAATGGACAAGAGGGCATTGTTAAAAATATCCGTATTCGTGCCACAGAATTAGAAACTTTTGATAAGTCTTCCATTTTGATTCCAAATGCTACCATCATTTCCGGAGATGTCGTCAATGTAACACGCCAAAAAGAAGGGCGCGTCATCGTATCCGTTGGTGTTTCTTATGATTCCGATATGCATTTGGTAGAAAAGCTTTTAAGAAAATGTGCAGAAGCATTACCTGAAGCAAAAACAACAGAAGCTCCTGTTGTTTTGATGACAGAGTTTGCCGATTCCAGTGTCAATTTTGAAGTGCGTGTTATTATTGAAAAAGCAACAGACGGTCTGGCCGCCAGACATCATTTAATGATGTCCATTTGGGATGCTTTACAAGAAAACAACATTGAAATTCCTTTTCCTCAACGTGTGGTACATTTAGACAAATGAAAAAATTATTTTTGTTCTCAGTTTGCTTTTTATTCTTATCAAGTTGTAGTCAAACAACTCCCTTTATCGATTCACATCGAGAAGCTGGGGAAGTGCAATTGCGAGGACAATCTACACCGGATAGAGTTGCTGTATGCTATAATCCAATGTGGTCTGACAAAACAGAAGTTAAAAAACTGGCACAACAAGAGTGTAAAAAGACAAATCGAAAAGCTGTTTACAGTGATACAAAATGGTTTTCTTGCTGTTTGATGAATCCATCTACAGCTTTCTATGATTGCAAAAAATAAGATTAATAATCGTCATTCGGAATAATTGCTTTAGCAAATTTCTTGCCGAGTTTTGTTTTCTTCAGTTTCAAATTCGGTATAGCTTCCACAACAGCATCATGCAAGGTCTTTAAATTATTCGTATAAAAGTGATCCGCCTCAGGCAATAAGCGATAATCAATATTGATATTTTCGGTTAAATCCAATTGTTCTGCCAATAATGCCACCGTTTTTTCATCTACAATCGGATCCCGTTCCCCTTGCACAATGACACCTGAAGAAGGACAAGGAGATAAGAAAGTAAAGTCATACAAGTTAGTTAAAGGCGTTACAAAAACAAAACCTTGGATTTCTGGGCGTCGCATTAAAACTTGTGCTGACACCCATGCTCCAAAAGAATAACCGGCAATCCAACATTTAGTGGATTCTTCGTCACGTGATTGTAACCAATCCAACGCAGCAATAGCATCCAGTAATTCTCCAGCACCCGTCCCATCAATTGTTCCTTGAGAATGGCCAACGCCATGATAATTCAAACGTAAAGCCGAAAAACCCAAGGTAACAAAGGCTTGAAATAAAGCATAGGTCACTTTATTATTCATCGTTCCACCTTGAGCAGGGTTCGGAGGAAGAACAAGAACACAGGGGGCTTTTGGGTTTTCAGATTGAAAAAAACGGCCTTCTAATCGACCAAAAGGACCTTGAAAAAAGACTTCTGCCATAATTTCTCCTTTTTTAAAAAAAGATTTTAAAACGCCTTAAAAGTAACATATTTTTTTGTAAAAATCAAGTTTTTTGTTGACTTTCCCATAAAAAAGGGGTATTATAGATGACAGATGGCGAAGTAGCTCAGCTGGTAGAGCGGTGGAATCATAATCCATGTGTCGGGGGTTCGATCCCCTCCTTCGCTACCAAAAAAAAGGCTCATGAATTTTGATGAGCCTTTTTTTAATCCCGATGATAAGGATGACCATCCCATAGGGTACGAATACGATAGATTTGTTCGGCTAAAACAGCACGCATTAAAAAGTGGGGTAAAGTCATTCGCCCAAAAGAAAGAATTAAATTTGCCCTTTGGCACACACTTTCATCCAGACCATCTGCCCCACCGATGATAAAGACTAACGGTCGATCAGCGCTAGGACGCAAGGTGGTAGCTAATTCGCGAGAAGAAAGTGTTTTACCGTGCTCATCTAATGCCACAACAAAAGCATTCGTTGGCAAATCCTTTAACAAAAGTTTTGCTTCGGCCTGTTTTAATTCAGGACCGGTCAAGGCTTTTTTTTCTTCATATTCTTTAACTTCCACGGGCCAGCGCGTTCTTTTGATATAATCGGATATAATAGCAAATTCTGGCGTATTTTTTTTCAGCTTACCGATAGCTCTTATTTGCAGCTGCATTCTCGTTTCCTGTATTTTGAAGGAAGTAATTTGGAAATTTCCGTTGGAGTCCAACCGCGTTTATTTTGGGCCGGCATCAAAACCTTTGCCTTCGGTCCATAATCTGCAATATATTCGCGACATTTACCACAAGGGGCCACCACATAAGGTTCTTTATCACGGACAGCAACTATGGTATCAATCATCATATCCGGTTCGGCTGTATGTGCAATTCCGATGGCCACAATTTCAGCACATGTAGAAATGGATGGTTGATAAGTTCCTACATTTAAAGCTTGATACACATTCCCGTTTTTCGTTAAAACAACAGATGCCACAACAGAATGGTGCCCCTTTTTATCATAACGAGTACGAATTAAATCTTTTGCTAAGCGAACTAATAATTCAGCATTAGTCTTCATCAGTATCTACCTCCACAATTGCTTCAATCATTTCATCTAACTTTTCACGTTCTTTATCCGAATATTGCGCCTTAGGAAGTTGTGGTTTTTCAGCTTTCAAGGATGTTCTGATTTCCTGACGCAAACTGTTCGGTAATACCTTTTCCGATAAGTCTGCTCCCTGATTCATATAAGAAATGACTACATTTTCTTTTTTCATTTCGGTAATTTTTTCGGGAGAAAACATCATCTGGCGCATAAATATCCAAGCCAAAACAATTAATAAAGCGGCCCTTAAGACACCAAAACCAGCACCCAATAAACGATCCAATCCAGAAAGTGAACTTTTGCGTAATTTACCTGTAATGTACGAATTAACAAGAGTCATAACAACCAAAACCAGCAATGCTGTTGTAATTGTGGCCGTAATTGTCCAAACTTGCACTTTTTCAACCCGATTTGTAAAAAATTTTAAATATGGTTCATAACTCCAAATGGCCCCAAGTCCTGCCAAAATCCAACTGGTGATTCCCAACATTTCGCGCAGCAATCCTCGGTAAAAAGCGAAAATAACCGAGATAACTAACACTGCTGTTACAATTAAGTCAACTGTTCCAAAATTCATTTTTGTCTCCTCTTATGTCCATATTCTATCAAGTTTTTTTTAAAATTACCAGTTTTTTATTCCATTCATTTGTTAAAAAAAGAAAGAAGTGTTTTTAAATTACCGATTTCTGTCGCTTTAAAAGTGGACTTTTTGTTTTTGCATGGTGGAATTAAGGCCTTATGAAATCCCAGTTTTTGCGCTTCTTTGAGGCGCAGATCCGTTTGTGCCACCGCACGCACTTCGCCAGATAAGCCAATTTCCCCAAAGAACACCATATCAGCCGGAAGTGGGTGGTTATAGACACCAGACAACACAGCCATTACCGCAGCCAAATCCACTGCGGGCTCGCTAAGACGCATACCACCCGCCACATTTAAAAAGATGTCTTTATTGGCAAGCGAGACGCCACAACGCGCCTCCAAAACTGCCAAAAGCATAGAAAGGCGGTTAGAATCCCAGCCCACCACAGCGCGGCGGGGGGAATTACCTGCCATGGGCGCTACCAATGCTTGGATTTCCACCAGCATAGGACGAGAGCCTTCCACACCTGCAAACACACAACTGCCCGACACATTGCCTTGGCGATCAGCCAAGAAAAGCGCTGATGGGTTCGGGACTTCGGCAAGGCCTTGTTCTGTCATTTCAAAAACACCTATTTCATCCGTTGCCCCAAAGCGATTTTTAACTGAACGCAAAATACGGAAATGGTGTCCACGATCGCCTTCAAAATAAAGGACTGTATCCACCATGTGTTCCAAAACACGGGGACCGGCTAAAGTGCCTTCCTTCGTCACATGTCCCACTAAAAACAGGACAAAACCACGTTTTTTGGCAAGACGGATGAGTTCGTGGCCACAAGCCCTTACCTGCCCAACTGTACCAGGGGCGGAATCAATCATATCCGAATACATGGTTTGGATGGAGTCAATCACAACAATATCGGGAGCTGTTTCGGTATCTAAAGTTGCCACAATATCGCGCAGGTGGGTTTCGGACGC
>JAGCFA010000021.1 GCA_017650375.1 Alphaproteobacteria bacterium
AAATACTTTTCAAAAAAATAACGGGCGATTTAACGGGATGATTTCTTTTTGTGGAAAATAATTTCCATCATAGTGATATCATCAGATTGAGGCGCTCCTTTAGTAAAGGACGTGATTCCTTTATGCACACGATTAAGTGAATCGATAACGCTTCCTTCTTTTTGATTTAAGACCTTTTTCAACCGTTCGGGACCATATAATTTTTCATCTTTTGTTTGAGCTTCGGTCACACCATCCGTATATAAGAACAAACGATCGTTAGGCTTTAAGACAAAGTGCCCGAGTTCATACTGATAGGTAGGTGTCACACCGAAAACTAAATTTCTGACAACATCAAGGTACTGATAACCCTCTTTTGTTTTATGTAAAGGAGGACAATGACCGGCATTGATATAATCAACATGGCCTGTCTTTTGATCCAAAATACCAATAAAAGCGGTCACAAACATTCCACGCGCATGATTATCATACAAACCTTGATTGATTTTAGAAGCTGCTTCAGAAAGAGAATTACCTGCCTGTAACATATTTTTAATAATCGTTTTAGCCGACATCATATAAAGAGCCGCTGTAATCCCCTTCCCTGAAACATCTGCCATCACAAATGCATAATATCTTTCATCAATTGGGAAGAAATCATAAAAATCGCCTCCAACTTCACGTGCCGGTGTCATTGAGGCTTGTAATTCAAAATTTTTCTGATTAGGAAAATCTTTTGGTAATGCTGAATCCTGAATAGTTCTGGCAATCGCCAATTCTGACTTTATTTTTTCTTTTTCGTTAGATATTTGGGCTAAATGAATGATATGTTTTTTAATATCAGTTGCCATCTTATTTAAAACTGAAGCCAATTGAGCTAACTCTTTAGGTTTATTTAAATGAATCTGAACATTTAAATTACCACGCCCAATTTCTTCAGCCATATCAGTTAATTCTGAAATAGGCTGATTAATATTGCGTTTCAAAACAAAATACAAAACACCGACAATAAAAAAACTGCCCATCAACCATAAAATCAACATTTCATGAAGATGCTGAATGCCATCTTGAAATAATTCATGTACAGGAATGTTGATTATCAGAAAAAGATCGTTACTTAAATTTTTAATGTAAGGAATATATTTAACTCCTTGATAATTAAAAGGAACACCATCTTTTAATTTTTCAGAATACCATTTTAAATCAAGCAAAGATTTCCCCATAATTGCATCGTTATCTATGCCCGATTCTGTTGTTGCAATAACATAGTCATTTGCTTTATCAGCGAACAAAACAAAGCTGTTTGGCGTAGGTCTGATCTTTAAAATAGATTTTAAAATAGTATACATCTGCCAATCAATCATCGCCATTCCGACAATCTCTTTTTTTTGATTATAAATAGGCGTCCCAAGGGTTGTCATTAAAATTTCAACCTGACTGCTTTTATAGGGTTTTGCCCAAGATAAATGCTGACCTTTTTTCAAATCACGCATAATATCAGCATACCAAGCTTGCGTAAAATAATCATAATCACCCCGTACACAGGAAGGCAAAAAACCTATTTGACCATCCTCGTTCCAAAGGGCGTGAATACAAAATGCTTTTTGATTTTTATTTACTGCATAGGGTTCAAACCAAATCCCGTTTCCCATTGAATTAGGATAGTTTTCCAAAAGTTGTTTGACAAAAAATTCCCCCTCTACTTGGTTTTGGCCATTTTGATAGTAAATTTCCCCCATCAAAGCCAAATCCAAAGCATTTTTTTCCAGTTCAGCAATCTCAGTATTCAGCTGCCCTTCAAAAGCTGCAATAGAGGCTGAATTTCGAGCCATAATTAATGCCTTATCATGATGAAAGACACGACAAGCAGCTCCAGTTAAAACCAAACTTAGCAAACACAATAACGAAAAAGTTAAAAGTACAATTTTTGCTTTTATCGTTGAAACCATATGAAATCCTTTAAAAGAAAATCATCATAACAAATTACCGGCAAACAACTCCGCCTTTTCCACCATATCCATCTGGATGTCCTTTTCCAAAGGAACGACGTCCTTTTTTATTTTCCATCCATACTCCTTCTTGAACCCAGTAGGAATAACCTGTATATGTTTGAGGCAACTGGGCTTTCAAAACATCCCAAACATCTGCCATTTCGTCTTTCGTTAACAAACGTTTTCCCAAACTATAGCACCAACTTTCCGCACCAGATTTAGCCAAATACCCCCACATACAATTAGGTTTATTACTAGACGCCCGACACCAAGATTTTAAATCCTTTTCGGTATTATAATAATAGGTCACTTGTTTATAAGTAAATTCTTGCGGATTAACAAGCTGACAAACATTCGGCGTCTGACCAAATTTTCCTTTTTGTCCTTTGGTGGAATTAAAAACACCACCATAGTTACAAAAACTGCCGGAAGGACATCCTCTTACAGAGGAACAGCGCCGTCCTTGCGTCGGATAACAAGTTCCATTGTCATTACACAATCCTTGCAATCCAGCTGTTTCACAGCCGTGACGGCCAAGAATATTTTTCCGAACACCATTTTCATCACATGTTTGGCAAACACCCCAACTGCAATCTGCAGCATCTTTATCTAAAACGCAACTATTTTCAATGCATTTACTTCCAGAAAAACAATCAGCTGTTTCATTACATTCCACACATAGTTCTGGAGAACCTTTTTTGGTATATTTCCCTTCTGGACAAAGACATTTATCATCAACCAAAATTTTATTTCCAGGACACTTTCCTGCACATCTTTGGCCCGACCAAAGAGGAGTTTCAGGATTACAGTAACAACCGGCTACATTTGTTTTAGCACCTGAAGCATTTTTGGAACTTCCTGATGGACAGGCGGAAAGTATACATTTATTCCCATCCCATTTTTCGCCAGAATTATTACAACGACAACCATTGTTAGCCAAGCTACCTTTACCACCTAAGGAAGTCCCAAAAGGACAAGAAGAGGTTGTTGTCTTAGGAGTATCAGAAGAGATTGTAGGGAAAGAAGCTCTTTTCACAGGAGCTGAAGAATTTGAAATCGGAGCAGAAACGGGGGGAGGTAAAGCGGGCATATCATATTCTTCTTCTGATGCTTGTTCATCAGAATCTTCTTCAGATTTTTCCTCTTCGTCTCCTTCTGTTATTTCTCCTGTCACAAAAGGAACATAAAACCTCAAGGCAGGGACGGTTTCATGTGGACAAGAATAAGCCATAATATTTGTTTTTTCATTTCCTTGCCTATCAACAATCACAACTTTTTCAAAAACATCTCGCCAATGAACTTCTGCTAACTTAACTTCCAAAGCTCTACAAATCCCAGAAGAAATTTGCTTCTTACCTGTTTCTATCTTAATAAGGTTAAGCGTTGAACCAGGAAGAACAAAAAAGCTGTATTCAGAACGAGTGGCTTCATATTCACTGGAAATTTCATCTTCATCATTTTCAAACTCTACTTCTTCTGGATCCAGCCTTTTCCTTTCTTTTGAAGCTTGTTCCCAAACAGAATTAATGATTCTTTCTGCTTCATTTTCATTAACAATCTTTTGGCTTAAATAAATGCCATATATAGCAATACATCCCACAATACTGAGAATAACAACTGTTTTTGAAAAAGTACTTCCTAATTCAGACATAATACGCATAAAATTCCTCCTTTTTCTTTCAGTTTACATAAAAAAAAACACTTTTGCAACAAAAAATGAAAGAAAAAAGAAAAAAACAACTTATTTTCTCAAAATTATGGGCATTCGACAATCGTATCATCGCAATCAATGCTGTAGTCATTCGCAGAATTTCCGATTGTTTCAATAGCAGTACAAAGTGGATCATCATCAAGTTGAACTTTTACGAATGAATGTTCTCCTTGGTTTTCTCCACTCAAGGTATAAGCAACCATTTCAACCGAAACACCCCCGGGATTCTTTTCTAATTTGGTTTCAGAAAGCTTTAAACAGGAGCCTTCCCCACCTCCCCCAGATCTTGCCATAATAGAAAGCATACTCGCTGTTTGTACAATTTCATTTGCACGATATCTTCTCATTGCTACCATATAACCAGAAATAGCCGTCACAGACAAAATACCAGCGATTGCCAAAACACCCAACATCTCAAGCATTGAGCGCCCTGTTTCTTCATTTTTCTTAAAATTAAGTCCAAGCATATCAGTTTACTCCTAAAGATAACTCCCAACTCTTTGAAAGAAGTTTATACAGATTATTTATGCTTGTCAAGAGTTTTTTTTGAAATCTTGAATGATCAAACAAAAATTATGAATAATATCCCGTATCAAAAATGATTTAGGCAATAAAAAACCCCTTTTTAAAAGGGGTAAGAATTTATTTTTCTTTTTTTTCTGTCGGAGAAGACAAAGTTGGTACAATAACACGCACCCCTTGTCTTGTTCGTTCAGCTGCAATAATTTCAGGAACTTTTCTTTCCATTGCGAGCTGTTGCATTTGTTCTTTCACCTGTTCCAAAGCTGGTGCTTGTGTTAAACGACGATCTTCCACCTGAACAATGTGCCAACCATATACTGTTTGAATTGGACCGGAAAGCTGGCCTTTTTTCATTGCAAAGACAGCATCTGAAAATTCAGGAATCATCATCTCTTTTGTAAAATAACCCAAATCACCTTGAGGGGCATTTTTATCGATAGACTTTTGATCAGCCAATAACCCGAAATCAGCCCCTGCTTTTAACTGAATCAAAATATCTCTTGCCTGTTTTTCTGTTGGAACCAAAATATGACGTGCGTGAATTTCCTCTTCTGGTCTAAAATTCTTTATTTCTTCTTCGTAAACAGAACGAATATCTTCTTCAGTTAATGCATGTTCCATTTCTTTGGCCAAATAAGCACGAGCAATAATTTGATCCGAAGCTGCTTTAATCATCTTTTTAATATAAGGATCTGCTAAAACGCCTAAACGGTCTGCCCCTTTTAAGATCACTTTATCGTTAATCATCATTTCCAAAATATTAGGATAAACTTGTTCAAAAGGAACTTCTGCCAATTGGGGAATTTCAGATACAAAAGCCTTAACTTCATCCAAACTGATTTCTTCATTCCCAATGACGGCTACAACATTCTTTTTATGTTGCAATTGAGAAGGGACAACCGGAGACCGTTCTTTATGAAAATTATGAATATCACAAGCTAAAAAACCAATATATATCCAAATAACAAGCATAAAAATTAATAAGAAAATTGTCAAAAAGATCCTTCCATAGGATTTCTTTTTAGGAACCTCGGTTGTTACAACAGGCAAATGAACCGGTTGAACGACCAATGCCTTTGAATTTTCTTTTTGGACTTTCTGTAACTTTTTATTTTTTGTTTTTTTCTGCATAATGTCTCCTTTCCCCAAAAAATACAGTTAAAATTATAAAATCTTTTTTTCAAAAACTCAAGTTCTTTTTAATCTTTTTTTTCCAGCAACCTTAAACGCCTAGATAATTCCTCTAAAAAGCTGTATGCCAAAGTAGGATGTAATGCCATCACACGATACAATTGTTCTGAAGAAACTTGCAAAAGGAAAGTCTTTTCCTTCGCACGAATTTCTCCACCCAAAGACGCTGGACTAAAAACAGTCGTTTCACCCAAAATCTGTCTGGGACCAAATTCTTGGATTGTTTTTTTATTCACTACCTGTTCCAACATCCCTGACAAGATAACAAAAAGATGATCATTTTTTTGATTTGCTTCCAATAAAACTTCACCAGACTTCAATTTATGTTCTTGAGCCACAGAAATTAAATCGGACAACGCCAATTCAGAAGCGTTTTCAAATAAAGCAACATTTTTCAAAACCAAGACTTTTTCATAGGTAATCATTTTCCCTCCTCTTGTTTAAATAATCTTCTAAAATCAAATTTTTAGGAATTTTATGAATCTGAGCATTTAAATAATTTTCTTGTTGTTTTTTATTGGATTCAAGATGCTCTAAAAGTTCAACGGCTGCTTCTAAAACGACTTCAGATGAAGAAAGGAACGCCTTATCTAAAACGATTTTTGAATGATCATCCCCTATTTTTTGAAGCCCGTATAAAGCAGAAGCAATCATCCATCTGTCAACAGGAAAATCCGGAGCAAGAATTAATTGTTCCAAAAAGTATTTTGCCTGTGTTGTATCCAAAGAGACTTCCTTTTCTTCTTCTGTTTCAGCTAGAGGAGACAACAAAACGGGGCGTACTAGATGATAAACTTTAGCTGGCAGAAGATCTTGTAAGATACTGACGGAACTGATAAATTTTTGAGAGGGACTATCTTGAAGGATGGCAATTGATTTTCGAACCAATGAGTTAGATTTTAACAACAACAATTGATCAAGAATCAATTCTCTTAAATCTTGTTGCATTTCTTCAAAAGACCGTCTTAAGAAAGAAAAAGAATCCCCCAATGCTGGTGTGGGAATATAGCGACAAATATGACGCGCCTTCTGTAAAGATTCCCACCACTTCACATCCTGCTTTATTCCATCGGTTAAAAGTTTTTTACGACTTTTGGAAATCCAAGTGATTTTTGAATTTAGAACAGCTTTGAAAATTTCTTTTCGCATTTTAATATCCGGCAAGTAAAGATTCCTTAGCAAAACTTGCTTACCTTCACCACTGGGTAAAAGCCCCAAGAACGAAATCAAGTTTTTACGCCGACTAAGCGGAACTTTTTGATTTGACAACATCTTTTCCAAAGGAGGAAAAACTATTTTCCCATACATTAGCAATGCTTGTAAAGCTTCTTCTTGAAATTCAGGATTATCTAGTTGTTGAAAAACAAAACTGAGCGTTTGAACATGTCCAATACGCCCTGCCACCAACAAAGCAGAATGAACAACCTCTGAATAAGGACTTTTTAACAAAGGCAAGACCAATCTGACCAATCCTTTTTGAGGAACTTTATCAATAATCATCAATGCGCTTAAATTATCTTCTTTTTTCGGACTTAAAATTAAATTTTGCAAACCCTCCATGGCCAACAATGCCCATTCTCCCCCTGATTGCAAAAAGCCCATGATAGCCCCTATTTTCAAATTCTTATCATCCAAATAAGAACCGTATTTATGGTAAACGTCAGAAGATTCATAATCATTCTCATAATGTATTAAGAAAGCTAAAGCACGAGCTCGAACGAGACGATCCGAATCTTTTTGAAAAACCTTTTGAACCATACTGATAACTGACGGTTTATAAAAACCATGTGCTTCCAATTTATCTAAGGCAAATAAACGAACATCTGAGTTTGAATGTTGAAGAGATTTTATAAGTTGCTTCTGAAAACCCGGAAAATGGGCCACTTCCATAACCCTTAAAAAATAAATTACATCTAGAGAAGAATCGGAATTTGCCTCACTCTTTACACGATTGACCAGTTTTTGGGAAGTCAACATCAAAGGACCACCGCACCATAGACGTATTTTAAAAAGGCGTGTCAACAACTGGTTATACAGAGCAATACTGCCAAAAATAAACAAAGCCAATAAGAGTGATATCCCCATTAATATTAGAGAAATATTCAACTTTGAAACACTTAAAATAAGGGCGCCAGCCAACAGACATCCTAAAGGTTCTGCCACCATTTGACGTTTCTTACGCAGACGTATCCCTATCCCCAACGTTAAAGGACGAGGTAACAAACTGAGATAAGGCTTCCAGTAAAAGAAACCACAAATCCACGTTATAATAGCCCCAATATAAACCACCCAATCCTTTTGCAAAAAAGAACCGCCAGCTAAAAGGAAAACTCCCAAACACAAAGTCAACAATCCCCATAAAGTGGTATACAAAAAGCGCGTTCTGGACAAAACAACTAACGCCATAAAACCAAATCCACCACAACCGGCCCACAAAAGAGAAAGTGGCGTAATGACATTACTGAAAGATGAATACAACGAGCGATAAAGAAGAAAATCCCCCAAAAATCGAGCTGTCGTATAAGTAAAGGCCAGAAACAAAATACAATTTATCAGTTTTTGTTCCGAAGAATCTTGAACCCCACCCGTTTTACGAACAAAAGCTTCTGTCGGCTGAGGCAATAACCAAACCAAAATTTTCA
>JAGCFA010000022.1 GCA_017650375.1 Alphaproteobacteria bacterium
CTGTTCCGCAGGGAATTTATGCGCTATTGCCCAGCGGGGAGATCTGGCAATAAAGCCCAAGCGTTTTTGAAGGGCTAAATCATTCACCTTATAAACCACCCCATCAATGTCGTAAGAAAGGCTAGAGCGTTTTTCCCCAATTTCATGGAAGAAATCCAGCATTTCCTGTGTCGTATGGCAAAGGCGTATCAAAGGGTTGACGGGGAATCCCCAGTCTTTTAATTGTTGCAAAAAATCAAAGTGGGTTTTAAAGGGTGTCCCTTCATAAGCCCCAAGCGCATAAGCAAAAATTTGCAGGTGGCGTTTGGCCGTGATATTGGCATCCAATTGACGCAAACTGCCCGCGGCGGCATTGCGGGGGTTAGCAAAGATTTTGTCCTTGGTTTCAGCTTGACGTTTATTGAGAGCTAAAAAGTCTTTTTTAGACATATAGACTTCCCCCCGCACGTCCAAGATTTCAGGGGGGGTGTCAAATAAATTTGTTCTTGATTTTAATTTTTGTGGCAGTTCTGAAATTGTTTTTAAATTTTCGGTGATATCTTCGCCGACCATCCCATCCCCGCGGGTTGCCCCACGCTTAAAAACACCCTTTTCATAGCAAGCAGAAAAACCCAGCCCATCAATTTTGGGTTCGGCCACCATTTCAATCGGGGCATCCATGGGAAGTCCCAAAAAGCGATGGATCTTATCCATAAAGTCCACAACTTCTGCATCAGAAAAAATGTCACCTAAGGAAAGCATAGGAACTTCGTGTGTTGCCTTTTTAAAGCCATCAGCCACAGCAAAGCCCACACGGCGCGATAAACTGTTAGCAGGAATCAGATGAGGGTATTTGGCCTCTAATTCTTCGGCGCGACGTCGCAGGGCATCATATTCGGCATCACTGACCAAGGGGGCATCTTCTTGGTGATAGGCCCTGTCATAGCGTTCCAATTTGTCCGCTAAATCTTGCAATTCTTGTTTAATTTGATCTTCATTTTCCATAAAAAAAGTGTAGTCTTTTTTCTTGGTTATTGCAAGTAAAAAATTCCCTTGACAAATGTTTTTTCTTTTTGATAATATGTGCAAGAAAGTCATCATTTTGGGAGGTTAAAATGAAAAAACAACACGACAATTCATCTGGACGCAGTATGTTAGAAATAGTTGCTGTTTTGGCAATTGCTTCATTGTTGACATTGGGAGGGGTTTATTCATATGAAAAGGTTGCAACTAAGGTTGATGCCAGCAGCTTAGTAGAGGAAATATCGACAATCGCAACAAAGAATCGAATGGAATTGTTGCATTCTGAACAAGTAAGTCCAAAAGAAGTTAAAACAGCTAAAGGAGCTATTGTCACTACGAAAACCAGTGATGATAATTCTTATAGTTTCCTGGTCGAGGTAGCTTCAATTAATGAAAATTTATGTCAGGAATTAGCCAGAACTGGTTTGTTGACCGAAGAAAACAGTTCATTGGCCAAAATTGATTCTGATGAATGCCCTGGAAAGATAGTGTTTTATTTTAAAAAAGATTTTTTGGATGATGATGGTATAATGGATACACAAAAAATTGCCGAGGTTCTTTCTGATAAAAATGAAGGGGGATATTCTAAAACAAAAGAAGTATCTGAGGGGATAAAAGAACAGGACGATAAAGGGCGTTCGATTTTGTGCGAAAAAAATTATTACCTTTATGATAATGAATGTGAACCTTGTCCAGAACACTGTGCTTGTGATGGCAAGGTGATTTTGGGTGCTGAAACAGGATATTATCAAAAAGGTCATTCTTGTTTTCCTTGTGGGGATAATGTAAAAAGATGTACGGAAGATGAAAAACCTCTAGCATGTGTCGATGATTATTATTTGGATGGAGAGAAATGTACAAAATGCCCCGCCAACTCCACAACGACAGAATATAGTCATCAAAAGGTAGAAGGAACCAGTTGCTATTGTCGCTTTGGTTTCCGTGTCAATTCTGCTAAGAATGGTTGTGAAGAAGGTTGTGATGTTTCTGTGGATTGTCCCAGTGATAAACCAGTGTGTCATGGTGATAAGAAATGTGGTGCTTGTGAGGCGAATAATGCCAGTGGAACACAGAATTCTTGTCCAACAGAAATGTATCCACTTTGCCAAGGGGGGAAATGTATCTCCTGCTCTGGTAAGACAGTGTGGAATGCCATTCAAAAGAAGTGCAAAGAATGTTCTGGGACCGATTTAAGTTATTGTCCGACAGACAAGCCCTATTGTAACGTTAATGAAGGGAATTGTGTTGCCTGTTTGGGACACAATCATTGCCTGGAAGGACAGTTCTGTAATACTAAGAACACTTGTGAGGGCTGTGCAGTGAATCAAACATGTCCTTCTTGTCCTTCAGATAGACCTCTTTGGAATGGTAAACAATGTGTGGTGTGTACTTCTCAGAATACAAGCTTATGTTCTTCTAAATATCCTTATTGTGATGTGAATGAAGGATCTTGTATTCAGTGCTATGCTAATCATGGAGCTAATGTAGGTGCTTGTAAGGACGAACAGAAACCTTTGTGTGATGTTGGTACCCATACCTGCCATGCATGCCCGGATGCAACACCTTTCTGGAACGGCAAAGAATGTGTTGCCTGTCTGGAAGATGCTCATTGTTCTTTAGGAAAAATGTGTACGGAAACAGGGGGTTGCGAAGATTGTACCGTTCATTCTTTCTGTGGCAGTTGTGCAGAGGCAAATTCCAACAGGACATATTGGGATGGTAAAAAATGTGCGGGGTGTACTTCCCAGAATACAAATTCGTGTTCTCCTGAATATCCTTACTGTGATGTGAATGAAGGATCTTGTATTCAGTGCTATGCTAATCATGGGGCTAATGAAGGTGCTTGTAAGGATAAACAGAAACCTTTGTGTGATGTTAATACTCATACCTGTCATGCATGTCCGGATGCAACACCTTTCTGGAATGGTCAAGAATGTGTGGCTGGTGAACAATGTCTGGGGGCTGTAACTGAATGTGGCACGGATGCACTTGGATTTATGTATAAAGGCCATTTGTATTGTTATAATACACATGAAGAATTCGTGAATCGTTGTCGAGAAGCTGTGCCTCATACAACCTCTTGCCATAATGGCCAGTGCTTTTATGCCTCTAACAGCTTCAATGAAGATTTTCCGGGTAACTGCCATTGGGGATATTTTGATATCCAAGACATTAATAACTGGTGCGCTTCTAAAAATGGTTCACGTATCAGCCAAAATGAAATGATTGAAATTTGGGATGCCTTTATGGCTTGTGATCCCTCATTTGGTAAGCATAATGAAGCTTGTTATTGGACAAATACAAATGCTTGCCGTATGAAAAATGGCAACTGGAATAATGCACGTCCTGATGGTTACATCAATGCGGGTGGGGGAATTTGTAAGATATATTAGAAAGGGTTTTTCTAATAGCTCTTGACATTCCCCTTGGTTTATGTTATAATCCCTGCCATTCCCTGAGAATGTGGAGTAAATGGAAAAAACCGTTTATTCACGCTTTTGCAATTCGGTAAAAGACTATCGGGGGCAACTTAAAACAAGGATATAAAATGTCTAAAAGACTAGAATCTAAATTTAAAATTGATCGCCGTTTAGGCGCTAACTTATCTGGCAGAGCCAAATCATCTTTTAACAAACGCAATTATGGACCCGGGCAACATGGGGCTGAACGTAAAAAGTCAACCGACTATGGAACTCAGTTGCATGCTAAACAAAAATTAAAGGGTGTTTATGATATTTCTGAAAAACAACTCAGAAAATATTACACCGAAGCTTTACGTTTAAAGGGCGATAGCTCTGAAAACTTGGTGGGTTTGTTGGAACGCAGACTGGATAGCGTTGTCTATCGTATGAAGTTTGCCAGTACTATCTATGCCGCTCGTCAATTCGTGAGCCATGCTCATGTTACTGTGAATGGTAAAGTGGTGAATATTCCTTCCTATTTGGTGAAAGCCGGTGATGAAATTGCCGTGCGTTCCAAGGCTAAAGAAATGGCTGTTGTCATTGAATCTTTGGCTTCCACAGAACGCAATGTACCAGATTATATGAATGTAGATGAAAAAGAAATGAAGGGCACCTTCGTTCGTGTTCCTCAATTCTCTGAAATCCCATATGCAGCTCAAATGGAGCCAAACTTGGTGGTGGAATTCTACTCTCGTTAATCGGGATGAAATTCAAAAAATCGCCTCTTATGGGGCGATTTTTTTTATGTCTAAAATAAGTTCAGGAATATCTCCTAAAATTTCTTTTAATCGCATATAACTTAATAAAACTTCCTGATCATTTTTTCCAATGCCGATTAAACCTTTTGCTTTTAGGGGATTTTCTTTCAACCAGGCCAGTGTGCGGCTTAATAAGAGGTTTTTTGTGTTAAATAATAAATAGATATTTTCAGCTTCGTTCATCCATTTTTGTTGTAAAGCAGGGTTTTTTCCATCTACAGATAATATGACTTTATCATAGTTAGGATAAAGGTTTCTTAAACCTTGTAAAAATTGACACTGTTTAATATCAGATTGTTCTGCTAAAAATGATTCTGACTTCCCTGTTAAAACAAAAATGTTTTCTATTTGTTGGATAGCTTGTGTTGGGGGCAATTGTCCGGATAGAATCTCTCTTAAATCAGAATTGTCAAAAGTATTTAGGGCATTTCTTTCTCCTAAATTGCCATCTATCCAAAGGACAGTATTGCCATTTTTGTTCAAAAGTTTTGCTAATTCAAAGGAAATTGTGACGACATCGCTGTCATCTGCACTGGTTATCAACAAACGACTAAAAGAAGATTTTTCATCCATTAAAAAGTTAGAATCAAGGAAAGGCATTAAGTTCCTTTTTTTAATAATTGTGCTAAGCGCATAATTTTTTCTTGCGCTTGTAGACTCTGCTCCTTGGAGCATGGGTTTAGCTGTGCTTTTTGAATCAGACTTTGCCAAAGTGTTGGGGGGATATTGCGTGTAAATATATTTTGTATTTCTAAAGAAGTATTTTGGATTGCTTTTATTAGGTCTTGTTTGCTGACATAGTGCAATAAGTCTTGAATATCTTCATCAGACCAATTTTTTAATTTGTCAAAATGCGGATAAGAAGCGCAAGTGGACACGGCTTTCAATATATCTTTTAAATGTCCTTCTGTTTCTTGAAGTAAAGGTATTCTGTCTTGAAAATTCAGCTTTTCAACATATTTCAAATGTAAAACGATTTGACTCATATATTCAGGGGGCAATAAATCGATAATTTCTGCAGCTTTTCCCTGATCTAACTGATGCAAAATAAAGGCGGTTATTTCTGGGCGTTTTACCTTTAATAAATTAGCCAGTTGAAGAGAAGGTAAGCGCTCTGTTTCTTGCCATAATCTTTTATCAGGAAAACAAAATGTTTTTGTTGATCTTTGTGATGTTTTGATCCATTCTTTGACTAACCAAAAAATCCCTATAAAAATCAAAATGACTAAGACAGCCCCTGTTCGAAGTAAATAAAGTGGGGGAAGTCCCAATGTCCACAAAGGAATCTTTTTAAAAGGTGATATTTCAATAACCAAAAAATCGCCTCTTTCTAAATCAAATCCTACAGCTGCTTTTACCAATCGATAGTACATAGGAAGTTTTTCTTTATTCTGCTCGTTGATCAACACGCTGACAGATTGATTCATTAAAAAAGGGCCTTTTTCCCGAACAATTGTTTTTGAAGAAGTACTGGGATTAAAAGTTTCTTTTGTGATATCTTGGTGGATGATCTTTGCTTGAACACTGGTTCGAACATTCCCTGGACCTGTTGTTGATTCTAATAATTGGATAACTTTTTCTTCTAAATTTTCAGCATACTCATTTTGCAGATCGAAGACAGTTTTGGGTGTAC
>JAGCFA010000023.1 GCA_017650375.1 Alphaproteobacteria bacterium
AACTTCTTCAGTGTTTGTGGAAACAGCTACAAAATGCTTTTCAACAGCCCATTCACCCAATGCCTTTACCAACCAATTGCGTGCTGTAGTCGCATTTGTCATGGTTTCTTGTGTGGTAAAAGTCTTGCTGGAAATAATGAACAAAGTTGTTTCAGGATTGCATTTTTTTAAGGTTTCTGAAATATCTGTTCCGTCTACATTGCTGACGAAGTGAAAGTTGATTTTATCTGTACGATAAGCTGTCAAGGCATCCGTTGCCATGGATGGCCCCAAATCAGATCCCCCAATGCCGATATTGACCACGTCTTTTATTTCTTTTCCTGTTGCCCCACGCCAAGCACCCGTACGTACAGATTCCGAAAATTTGTGCATTTTTTCTAATACAGCTTGTACATCAGGTACTACATTTTTTCCATCTACGCGGATGACTTTATCTGCAGGCGCACGTAGGGCGGTATGCAAAACGGCACGTCCTTCTGTTGTATTGATTTTTTTGCCGGAAAACATATCGTTAATTGCTTTATGAAGTTTTACTTTTTCTGCCCAATTTAATAACAACGCCATCACATCTTCATCAATTAAATTTTTGGAATAATCCAACAAAAAATCATTGAAAACAGCGTGGAATTTTTGAAAACGATCTATATCTTTTTCAAAGGCTTCCCGCATATTAAAGTTTTTCATTTGTTTTGCTTTTTGTTTTAACTGCGTGCTAATACTCATCGTTAATCCTTTCTTTGAATGAAAAAAAGCCTAGCACTTTATGTGTAAAAGTGCAAGGGCTCTTAAAAATTTTGGAATTATTTCTTTTCTTTTTTTACTTCAGGAACCACATCAAATTCTGGTGGCACAATAATTGATTTACCATTCACTGTTTGTGTGGGGGCCAAAGGTGGCTTTTTATGCCCACATCCCACCAACAAAATCAAACAAGATAACAATAATAATTTTCGCATTATTTCCTCCTTATATATTGAAATAAGATTAAAGCTGCGCCAAAGCAAATGGCGCTGTCGGCGATATTAAAAGCTGGCCAATGATAGTTTCCTAAATAAAAATCCAAAAAATCCACCACAGACCCAAAACGAATTCGATCAATTAAATTCCCAACGGCTCCACCCAATACCATAGCCAATCCAATACGTGTCAGGAGTTCTTTTTCTTTTTGAATGAAGTAAATAATCAGAGCAGAAATCCCGCCAGTTAAAGCAATCAAAGCCCATACGCCAGCTGCAGATTGTGCTGAAAACATAGAAAAACTGACCCCCTTATTAAATGTCAGATATAAATTAAACAAGGGGAAAACAGGGACAGGATCATGGGGAACCAAAGCCTTCAAAGCCCAAAATTTGCTGGCAAAATCAAGCAAAAAGACAATCAGTGAAATAAGATAAATCATCAGTAATCTAATTTCACTCCTTTCCAATCGGTATGTCCGACGCCTTTAACAGATCTCACTTTGGCTGATCTTGGATCTTGCATTTTAGCCACGAAACGTTCTGCACTGCGTCTGGGGGTTATTTCATCATTTCCTCCGACATAGTGTATTTGAGGAATGTCCGCCAGTGTTGCCAGTCTATCTGCAGGATTCTGTGCGTCAGGCATTTCTGGTACGTCATTTTGACGTGTATAGGCATTTGTATCCAAAATCCCTGCAATTGTAATCACACGCTTAACATTCATTTGAGTAGCTAAATCCAAGGCAATTGTAGCACCACCATCATATCCAATCAATTCAATTTCAGGGGCTTTATATTTATTTTTCAGGTATAAAACAACCTCTTCGATTTCCCGAATGATTTCAGGATGGAAACGTTGTCCCTTATAAATTTCAGGTTTTGATTTGCAGATTTTATCTGCGCTCCACTGGCATGGTCGTCCCATATAAATCACATTTGGTGTTGGATCTTGCTGGGCATAATAAAGGGCTATTTTATCGGATGGATTTGGATTTCCATCGCCTTCTATATATATGCGCAGAGGCTTTCCTTTTTCAATCCCTTCTTTTTCCCATACAGAAAAAGTTAAGTATTCTGTTTCAATTTTTTTATCAACGAAACCTGATGGATGAGGTGTTATCCAAGCACAACCCGATAACAATAACCCCGCTAACACAATTCCATATTTCATTTATACCTCCACTAAAGTCATACTTTCTGTCCACAATAAATAAGATTTGATTATCTTATCAGGAAAAATATTTTTTAGCAAGCCTTTATATGCTGCTAATTGTTTTTGATAGTTTTCGGGGATTTTTTTTGGCACGAAACGATTCGTTTTAAAATCCAAAATCAGAACTTCTTTTTCAGTAATGGCCAAACGGTCAATTTGCCCAGAAATTGCTAAGCCATCCAATTCTCCAATCACAGGTACTTCTGCTAATGAATTTTTCCCAAAGAAAACAGCTAATTCCGGCTTTTCAAAAATATCTAATAAATTTTCCGGGACATCTATGTCGGATGGTTTACATTTTATTAAAACTTCTCTGCGTTTTTCCTTGGGAATATTGGGCAGATATTGCAACATTTCATGGATGAATGACCCTCGATGCAAAGCAAATTTTCTGTCTGTGTGATTTTCATGAAGCTCGGTTTCTTCATCTCCCATTTTAGAAGGAGAAATTGGTATTTGTGTTTTTACTGTTTGTACCGGAATTGTTTTTACCCATTCTGGTAACTCTTTAAAATCAGAGGGTAAAAAAGTTTTTAATTTTGTTTGTTTTTCTTTTTTTTGGCTTGAAGAAAAACGAATAATTTTTGTGATTTCATTTTCTCCTAAAGAGTCTTTGATCAAATCATACCAATTGTTTTCTGGTGCAAGTCGTTTGCCGTTATAACCGCAAATATATAATCTGTCAGATGCTCGTGTTAAGGCGACATATAATAATCGATTTTTTTCTTCTGATTCCATTTCTTTTAAATGGTCAAAAATCTGTTTCAATTTATCTGGTGCTTCTTTTGTTGAAGCCAACCATAAAGGTAAATTATTTTCTGTCCAAATCAGATCTTTAGATTTGTTATTGACGGAATACGAACGTGTGTCGGGCAAAAAAACAATATTCCCTTGCAAGCCCTTTGAACCATGGACAGTCATAATACGAACAGCATTCAATGCACTCTGTTCCATATCGCGCTTAATGGTAATTTCTTGGCGCGTTAACCATGCTAAAAAGCCTTGTAGAGAAGGAGCATTTTCTTGTTCATATTGTAAGGCTAGATCCAAAAAAGCGTCTAATGCTTCATTCACTTCATTTCCAAGTCGAGCAATAAAAAGACGGCGTCCATGGAATTCATCTAAAATGCTTTTTAAAAATTCAAAAGGTGGTTTTTGATCCGCTAAATTCAACCAAATATTCAATTGCACAACTTGTGTTGGAAAAGTTTTTTTCAGGTTTTCCCAAAGGGATGTTTTGGGAAAACGTTGGCACGCATCAAAAAGCTCATCTTCTGTCAATCCTATCAAAGGGGATTTTAATAAGCAGGCTAAATTTAAATCATCCTCAGGGAGTAAAGTAAAGCGCATTAAAGCCATTAAATCCTTGATAGCAAGATGTTCGGTTAGATTGAGTCTGTCTACTCCAGCTACCGGAACATTTCTTTCTTTTAATGCTCGTACTAATTCCGGCATTAATTTTCCACGGCGTTGAAGTAAAATCAAAAAATCACCGGCTTGGATAGGGCGTCCTTGAGCTGGTAAAATTTCATGAGAGGCAATTAGTTGAGCAATTTTATCAGCTACTTTTTCTGCACAACGTGTCATGGCAGAAGCAGAATTTTTTTGTCGGATTGGCAGGCTCCATTCTGTGTTTTCAGTTGTTTCTTCCGGATTTTCTAAAGGCCAAATTTCCACCAATCCAGCTTCATCCGATCTTTTTGATAAATGAATGGAAGATGTATAATCTTTGATCACCCCTTTAGCAGCTTTTGGATTTTTTAAAATTTTATTGACTAAATCCAAAATAGGGGCTGTAGAACGAAAAGAAAAGTTAAAATCAACGGTTTCAAAATCATTTTGAGAGGCTTTAATTTTGTCTTCAAAAAAATGATGGCGTTCTTCAAATTCGTCAGGATGAGCTCCTTGGAAGCTGTAAATAGATTGTTTTTTATCTCCTACAGCAAATAGCGTGCGCATTTTTTCTGATTTACTTTCACCTGCAAAGAAATCATCTGCCAAAGCTTCAATAATTTTCCATTGTTTTGGATTTGTATCTTGTGCTTCATCAACTAAAATATGGTCAATACCCCCATCTAATTTGAACAGGACCCATGCAGCCATTTCGGATTTTTGAAGTAATTCTAAAGTTTTGTTTGTCAGATCATCAAAGTCAAGAAGACCATTTTTAATTTTTGCATCAGCATAATTTTCCAAAATTTGAAAAGCGATTTTAAAAAGGGCAGTGTCTGTTTCAATCAAATGAAAGGCTTTAACTTTTTCTTTGGTTTCATAAACTAATTGTGCTTCAGAATTTTCTGTAAATTTTTTCGAAATTTTCCCATCTGTTTTTTTAATATAAGTAGATAAAAGGGTTTCCCAATCTTCTAATTTAAAATTTTCAGAAATAATATCAATTTCAGTATGATAATTTTCTATATTAAAGTATTTCTTTAATTTAAAAATCAACTGATTAACTCCTGAAAATTTTTCTGAAAGACGTGTTAAAATATCACGGTATTTTAAGATATTTTGCAGGGCATCCAATAGTGTTTCTTTATTCATTTTTTGTGCTAAAAACAATACTTCTTTTTCTACATCTTTGGATTCCAAAACCTTATCTAATGCATCGGATAATAATTTTTGTGCGGTTAGTTCTTCAATTACAGAAAAATGCGGAGGAACATTAGCTTCTAATGGAAAACGTTCCAAAACAGTTGTACAAAAACTGTGGATAGTCATAATTTTTAAACCGCCCGGTGTTTCCAAAGCTTTTGCAAATAATCCCTTGGCGCACATTTTTTGTTCATTTGTTGGGAATTCACCAGTTAAATTTTCTAATTCCTTTTCTAATTCTTTTTCTTCTAGAATAGCCCATTTTTTTAATCGTTCAGTGATACGATTAGCCATTTCAGCTGCCGCTACTTTTGTAAAAGTCAGACATAAGATCTTATCTGTTTGATTGGTCATTAACATCAAGTTTAAAACGCGATCTGCTAACACTTTTGTTTTGCCAGATCCGGCAGAAGCTGAAACCCAGGCTGAAGTAAAAGGATTGCTGGCTTTTCTTTGCTCTTTATTCGGTTCCATCTTGATCTCCTTCATCATCCGCATGAGCCCATTCTTGTTTGCGTGCCAAATGTTCATAATCGTTAAATTTAGGGGCATTATTTGAAACAGGGCATACCTCATATGGTGTTTTTGGGTTTTCAAAAGTTTTTATTAATTCTGTTACACCATATTCGGTTTTAATCATAAATTCTTTAAAATCAGAGGGAGCATTTTTCCCTTTCATAAAAGAGTATTTTTTGGGGTGTCGTCCCAAATGCCAATATTGTAAATCCCCGACTTTTTGTGAAGAAACACCGTCAAATCCACCTTTAGAAAGAATGAGTGCTTCCAAAGAAAGTTGAGGAGAATTTCCTAAAGAAACTTCACGAAAACTGGGGGGAGAACCTGTTTTATAATCAATGACTATAGCCGGTTGATTCTGATAAAGATCAATTCGATCTGCTCGTGCTGTTAATTTAAAGGATCGGTTTGTTTTTAATGGAATAGATCCTTGTACTTCTGTTATAGATTTGACTCTCAATCGATTTGCTTCTTGTTGTTCTGCCAAAAAGAAAGGAAGCATTTGTTCAAATTGACTGATATAGAAAAGTTGGTCAGCTTTGGTTAAGACCGTTTTTTTAATTTCTTTTTTAAAAGAGAGTATCAAAGGGGTTTTATCTTCTTGGTAAGGTGTCTTTTTTAAAAATTCAGCTAAAATCTTATGAACAACATTTCCATAAATGATGGCCTTGTTAGGATTTCCTAAATCATTTAACGGGTATAGATTTAAAATATATTTAGCGTAAATAGCATAAGGATTTCTTTTTAATGTTTCAATATTACTTACGGATAGTTCATTGGGTCTCAGCTCAATTGGTGGACAGGGGGCAGGGCGAACAATTTCATCTTTTTGGCTCGGTGTATCTGTTAAAATTGCTAAATTTGCTTGATATGTCGGAATAGCTATATTATTGACTTCTGCCAATACCTGTAAACGTTCAATAAAACGAGAAGGAACAGTCGGTGTGCCGGAAATTTTAGTGGCACGTGTCAAAATTACTTTTGGGCTGGCGCAAGCGTGCATAAAATCGTGTGTCATAATTGTAATCTTGTTATCACCGTCTGGAAGCCCCAGTTGTTGACGCATTGGTCTGTTGATCCAAGGGCCAACATCAGCAACGGGTGGAAAAGTTTGTTCATTAAGCCCACCTAGAATACATACGTCGGCATGTTGGAAGCGTCCTTCAATTGGCCCTAAAATTTTAAGGTTTGAATTCATCCCGAATTTATAATGACCAGCTGTTTGTCCTATCAGGTTTTGGAAAAAAGCAGGATATTCTGCTGAATCAATCTTATCCAAAATTTCCCCATGGGATAAAATATCATCCAATAGATCATAAATATCAGATCCAAATTCTTCTTTCCATAAACGTTCAGCTCCAGTTTGCATGTCTGTTTTAGCCCAGCTTTCAGCCAAATTGATATGTGCTTTCAGAAGCGTTTTTAAGCAGGTCAACTGCGGTGTCTGAATTAGATTGAAAAAATCTTGTCCGCTTGTTTCTAATTCTAATTTCAAAAACTCCTCTTTCTTACGAGCAACCTTTTCTGCATTTTTGACTTGAATATGGAAAAGACCTGGATTTTTCCCATCTGCAAATAAAGGGTGTTTATAAAGTGCCAGCTGATTTTGTACATCCATTGGATTTTGAGCTAATTGGGTTATTTGTAATAAAAAGCTTCCAACCGATGTGTGTTTCAAAGGAAGGCCCGCAGAATCATCTAAATTGATTTGCCATCTTTGCATATGGCTGATGACACGACGAGCTAAAGTTCTGTCTGGTGTAATTAGACAGGCCGTTTTATCTGCCGTTTCCAGAACTTTACGTAATTGTAAAGCAATTGTTAAAGCTTCAATTTCAGCTGTATCACATTGAATATAAGAAATGTTTTCAATTTCTTTTTGTGTAATTCCAGATTTTTCCCAATAATCTTCACGAAAAGCTTGTTCTACAAAATGTTCATGAGGCACATCCCCTTTAATCATCTGTATTTCTTGAGGTTTGATCTCTAATTTTTTTAATGTTTTATCAATCAGAAATTGAGGATGTGTCACAGGACATTTTTGTTTTTTTTCTAAAAACACTTTGTCCACACCATCCAAAAAAATATCTCCCCCATTTTTTAATATAGATTTCATCAGTTCTGCAACAGCAGGTAAATCCCCTGTTAAGCCTGCAATGAGGGTGGGGGTCTCAGGAGTTATTTTTTGAGCATATGAACGAATGAGACGTTGAAGCCTATCTTGTGCATCAATTTGTCCTCGTTCAGCTAAAATTTGGGGCCATGCTTGTTGAATGATATCTAAAAATTGAACTGTTTCCTGCCAGTGTTTAGAAAAAGATTCTGTCGGAATTGTATCTGCGATTTTTGATAGATCTACTTCATATTGATAAGATAAATCAAGTAGCTCGGCTAAACTTTCGGCTACTTGAAAAGCTTTAGAAACTTCTCTTAAATTTGGTTTTTTTTGACATAGTTTTGTTAAAAGGAAAAGCCTTTCCCATCGTGTTATAGCTGGAGGTAAATCTGCTTCTAAACCTTCCAGTTCGTAAAGGGGGATCATTTGGGGAAGAAGGATGCTTTTATTAAGCTTAAAAAAGGCTTCCTTTAAGGCCAAACAAGATCGGCGTGTGGGTAAAATAAGACGTGTTTTTGCTAATAGGAACGGATTGCTTTCAGCCTTTTTATCAAAGTATTTTACTAATACATCTGTTAAATGAGCTGAAAAATCTGTTCCGTAAATCATTTTTGATGTTTCCTTAAATATTTGGTGACATATTTAACAGCCTCAGGTGTGCCGACATGAAACCATTTACCATCAAAAATGACGTATCCTAAACGTCCTTCCTTTTCAGCTTTATCATAAAGTTCCACCAAACTGAATTTATGCAATTTTATCCCTTTGAAAATATCGGGGTGAAGAATTTGAACTCCCATAAAGCAATAAGGAGCTTTTTTCTTTGGCAAGTGACGACGCAAAAGCTTTTTCCTTTTGATAAAATAATCACCTTTTGGAATATCGCCATAAGCATGTGATTTTTTTACCAATGCCAATAAAATATCCATTTTTGTTGGATTCCATGCATATTCCATTCGTTTCAAAAGTTGTCTTGAAAGAGGAGCATTTTTTTTATCCAGCCAAAAAGTATCGGCATTAATGGCAAAAAAACCATCTTCTCCGGTCGGCAGAATCAATGGAAGAGCTTTTTGGATTCCACCCCCTGTTTCTAAGGCTTCTTTTTCGTCAGAAAACAAAACTTTCTGTCCTTTTAATGCTTCATGGATCATATGCCCTTGATAGCAGGTATTAACAACTTTTCTACTCATCCAACCCAATTTATCAAAAACATAGGAAAGCAATGTTTTATCATTGACTTTGACCAAGGGTTTCGGTGTGTTATCTGTCAGTTCACGCATTCGTGTTCCGCGACCGGCAGCCAACACAAAAGCGGTTGTCATATACGGGAATTTTTTTGGCGTTAAAGGTTGATGGCGAACCTCTTTCGGTATATATTTATCCAGCCATTTTTTGTAGCTTTTGAGAGCAGGATGATGAAGATGTTTTTCTAATAATTTCCAAGAATCAGGAATCCATTTAAGGTATTTTTCCTTTTTGTCTCGAACAGCTAATCGTGCAAAGATGCCGATGACTTTTGTATGGCGTTGAACGGCGACTAATTCAGCTAATGCGCGATATTTTTTTTGTTCTTTTTGGGGAAAACCACTAAAGTAAAAATCCCATAATTCCTGTTGCATGAAATCAGGTAAAATATGTCGTTCATCCTCTATTAAAGAGACAGCATCATAAAAGATATTCCCCCATCTTGCATCTTGAAAATCAAGAATTCCTAAACCTTTCGGACGCACCATGATATTTTCCGCATGATAGTCCAATAAAGTCAAAGCAGAAGGCATCTTTAAAATTTTTTTAATTAGTTTCGCCCAAATTTTTTGAAATTGTTTAAGCGCTTTTTCAGATAATCTTTTTCCTGTCAGAGCCGGATAATACCAATCAGTTAATAAATTGGATTCAAAACGCCAATAAGGAAGACTGTAATCGGGAATGAAAGCAGGTTTTTTTGAAATTTTATTGACATCTAGCAAAATTTGAAGAGCCTTTTTATAAAGGGTTATTGTTTTTTCAGGCGTTGTTAAACAATTAACCATTTTTTTAGGCCCAAAATCTTCCATAATCATAAAGCCGTTGGGGATATCAGCCTGAATGATTTTGGGGACAGGGAACCCCTTTTCGGCTAAAAACTGATCAATTTTATAAAATTCTTCAGGCTTTTCATTTTTGGGGGAATCCATCAAAATATATGTTTTATGGGGAGTCGTAAGACGTGCATACTTGCGGCCGGAAGCATCGTTTGCTAACCAAGCTACACTTGCTTTTCCTAACTTCGCTTTTTTTATAAAATCTTTCAGCTTTACATCACGTTCGGATAAGATCATTTCTTTTCTCCTATGCTGATTTGACGCCCTTTTGATGTCATCTCAAAATAGACATTAATGGTGTTTTTAGGTAATAAAGATCCGATTTTTTCTGGCCATTCTATCAGACAAATCCCACTTTCAAAAGCGTCTTCAATGCCAATTTCATAGGCTTCATCTGGGGATTTTAAGCGATAAAAATCGAAATGGAACACTTCTCCTTTTGGGGTGTTATAGGTTTGTAAAAGTGTGAAGGTGGGACTTGGGACTTCTTCTTTTTTTCCAAGTAAGCTTTGGATGATTCCTCTGGCAAAAACAGTTTTTCCCATGCCTAAGGTCCCCCAAAGGGCAATGATCTCATCACCCTTCAGAGTATTCGAAAACTCTTTAGCAAATTGGAGAGTATCCGTTTCGCTCAAGGAAATTTTTTTCATCTTTTAAGCCTTTTTCTTTTCTGCTAACTTTGTTTGATAAAGACCGGCAAAGTCGATGGGGCTGATTTGTAAACTCGGTAAACCGGCCTCACGAATCAAATTACTGATAATAGCTCTGGCGTAAGGGAAGACTAAGTGTGGAATTTCTACCATTAGCACTGCTTCACGTGCTTCTTCTGGGACATTAACTGTGGCCAATGTTCCATAGACTAATTCACACAGGAATAAGCTTTTATTCGTTTCTTTTTGTTTTGCATTCATGCGCAAGGTTAAATCTAAAGTATAAAGATTTTCATTTTGTGTCTTAGCTGCTTTCAGGTCAATGCCGATATTGACTTCAGGAATGCTTTTTAAATCCAATAAAGCAAACGGCATTTCGGGGGCTTCAAAGGATAAATCTTTAATGTATTGTGCATTGATTTGAAAGGCGGGTGTTTGATTTTTTTGATTATTTTCTGTCATTTTGTAAATTTTCCTTGAAAAAAGTTAAAAATAAGCTTCTAATAGCTTGAGAGATACTCTACAAAAAAACGAACAGAAAGTAAAGGATAAAATGAATTTTGAAAGTATTTTATTGATTATTTTAGTTTTTTATCTTGGATGGCGTTTTTATGAAACGGTTCATAAACAGGATAAAAGTATGGGCAAGATTCGTCTGATTTCCAAAAAAACAGGGCAGGTTATTGAACTAAATTTGTTGGACGACAAAGGACAACCTGTGTTAAAACCTTTGTCATCAGATGAAGTTTTTATCCATATGGCGAAAGAAATGTTCACCCATATTGTTCATGATTTTACAACAGGTGAAGTGGATAAACTGAAAATGATGGTCAGTCCCAAAGTTTTTTCAGCATTTATGGAGGCTATAGAGAAACGGCGCCAAAATCATCAGCACATGGATTTTACTCTGGTTGGTTTTAAGGATGTGAAAGTTTTAAAGACGAATTCTGATAAAGTGCGGCAAGTCGCTTTTACAACTGAGCAAATTAATTTGATGAAGGATCAAGATGGAAATGTGATTTCAGGGGATCCGATGTATGTGACAACAGTCAACGAGATCTGGACTTTTGAACAGCAAGAAAATAATGGCTGGATTTTGACGGGGACAAAGCAGGGAGTACAAAATGTGGCATAAGTTATTGGGGGTATATCTTTGCTTTATTTTGTTGGGATGTACTTCTTCTTTGGACAAAGGACGTGTTTTCCATACAAAGTCTGTTGAATGGCGTGATATTCCAGGATGGCAAACAGATGATTTTAAGGCTGTTTTACCTGCTCTTTTGAATTCCTGCACAAAAGCGACGCCAGAAATGGTTCGCTTTTGTCAAGGACTTAATCGTCATGTGGGGGATGATAATGAAGCTCTCCGGCTTTATTTTGAAAATAATTTAAAGCCTTATCAGGTAATATCTCGTGGTTCATCTACAGGTAAAATTACCGGTTATTATGAAGCAGAATTAACTGGAACACGTGAACACACAAACGGTGTACAGGTTCCCATTTATGGTCAACCTTATGATTATACCCCTAATAAAAAGACTTACCCGCGTGAAAAAATTGAAACTACAGGGATTGAAGCACCTATTATTGCTTGGGCAGATGACCCTGTAGAACTGTTTATTGCTCAGGTGCAAGGGTCGGGGCGTTTGACAACTCCTTCAGGAGAAGTAATTCATTTAGGGTATGCCGGGAATAACGGGTATCCTTTTACTGGTATCGGCCAAATTTTGATAGATGAAGGGGTTGATACAGGAACGGCACGTTCTATGCCGTCTATTAGGGATTGGTTGCAATCTCATCCACAAAAAGCGCAAAAACTAATGCGTAAAAATAAACGCTATATTTATTTTCGCGAAATTGAAGGGGAAACACCTTATGGGACGGCAGGAGTTGTTTTAACACCAGAACGATCAGTGGCGGTGGATACGACCTATATCCCCATGCATACCGTGATGTTTCTAAATACAACAACACCCGATGGAACACCTATCCAAAAAATGGTTGTGGCTCAGGATACGGGGGCTGCTATCAAAGGGGGAATTCGGGCTGATTATTTTTGGGGACATGGGGAAATGGCTTTTGAACAAGCCGGCCGTATGAACCAAAAGGGTTCATATTATGTTTTAATACCAAAGGAATAAAATGCTTTATTTTATACCGGATGAAGGATTGTGGGAACAACTGAAAGCGACTTTAAAACCTGTTAAAAAACGGGTAAAGCATGATTTACCGAAACGCTTGCGTGTGGTACGTGGTGCACCTAAAGCCCCCAAAACGATTTTGGATTTGCATGGCCTCACGGTACAAGAGGCCTTTGAATCCTCGCAAAAATTTATTGCTCAGGCGCGTAAATCTAGTCTTAAAGAAATCACGGTTATTACGGGGCGTGGTACAACAGGAAAAGCCCTGATAAAAAATGAATTTGAAGGCTGGTTGGAAAACCCAAAATTTAAGCCCCATATTCGCGCTCACCAATGGCAAAATAAAGGTGGTGCTGTCAAAATCGCTTTAAAGAGGAAATAAAATTGACAGTTTTTCTAAAAAAAGGTATAATAAGGGTATGACAAAACTTGTTTTAGGTATTGAATCCAGTTGTGATGAAACTGCTTGCGCCGTAGTAAGTGAGGATAAGAAAATCCTTTCTTCTGTGGTGTGGTCACAGTACGACGAACATCGGCGCTTTGGGGGTGTTGTCCCTGAAATTGCCGCACGCGCCCATTTGGAAAAATGCGATTTGCTCATTCGTGAATGCATAGAAAAAGCAGGCATAAAGTTCAGTGATTTATCCGCTGTTGCTGTGGCAGGTGGCCCTGGCTTGATCGGTGGTGTCTTGGTAGGGGTCATGACAGCCAAAGCCATTGCCCTTTGCCATAACTTACCTTTTATCGCTGTTAATCATTTGGAAGGTCATGCCTTGACCGCACGCCTGACCGAGCCTGTTCAATTTCCTTATTTACTTCTTTTAACTTCAGGTGGCCATTGTCAGCTGTTGGAGGTGATGGGCGTTGGACAATATAAGCGTTTGGGTGGGACGATTGATGATTCTGCTGGTGAAGCCTTTGATAAAGTGGCTAAGATGTTGGAAATCGGCTACCCTGGGGGACCAAATTTAGAAAAACGTGCCAAACTGGGTAATCCCAAAGCCTTCAAACTTCCTGTTCCGATGAAGGGGCGGACAGGGTGCGACTTTTCTTTTTCAGGACTTAAAACAGCGGTGCGCGTGGCGGTGGATAAGGCTGGTGAACTCACCGATGCTTATAAAAACGATATGTGCGCCAGTTTTCAAGCGGCCGTGGTGGCCGAAGTTCAAGACCGCCTTAAAAACGGAATTAAACTTTTTAAAGCCGATTTTCCAAATGCCGCTGATTTAGTGGTGGGTGGTGGCGTAGCAGCCAACACAGCTTTGCGTGAAATGTTGGAAAAAACAGCCAAGCAATACAAAATGAACTTTTATGCTCCCCCTGTAAAGCTTTGTACAGATAACGGCGTGATGATTGCCTGGGCAGGGATGGAACGCCTGAACGCAGATCTTACTGACGATTTCACTTTCCGCGCTCGTCCTCGTTGGCCATTGACAGAACTCAATCAAGGTTAGTTTTATTGCCAAGCTTGTCAATTAATTTTTCTGAGGGCTTTTGAATAATATAATATCCGATTATTCCGATGATAAAGCTTGCTAAAACAAGCAAAAAGGAACTTATGTAGCCGTGTTGAAGTACTAGGGGTTTTTGGTGTTTTAAGATATAGCCAAATAAATGTTTGACAACTATATCTTGCAATAGGTAGATAGACAAAACATATTTAGAAATGTAATGCCAAGAAACTTTATTCAAAAGAGTTGATAGGTATCCTTTGGACTTTATGAAAAGAACTAATAAAATAATTTCAGCATAAACAGTTCCTGCTGCGGAAATGTATAGGCTTTTGTTAAACATGCTCAATAAAGGATAGCCTAAAAACAGAATCTCTAAGATGGTATAAAAATAAGATTTATGTTTAGATTTATCCTCTTTTAAGAAGGAAAGAAAATAGCCAATTCCCATGCAGAAAAATCCGGTTAAAATAGCGCTATGAAAGAAATGTCCTAAAGAGCCTTTAGGCCCGAGGAGAGAGCCCCTGACAAAATTGATTTGTTGTAATACATACCATGATATAAATATTAAAAGACTAATGATTAAATTTACATACTTTTGTCCCAGATGTTTTATAATGTAAAAATAAAATAAAGAAAGCCACAATAATACATTGACATACCACGCAATATTGCAAGCCAGATCACTTATGTTTGGTGAAAAAGTAAGGTTATTTAGCAGGGTATTCAAGGAATGATTGCCACACAGATAATTAGTTAGGCTGATGGTTAAAACCAGAGGGAACCATTTCTTTATTTTTTCTTTAGCAAAATCCCAATTTGTTGTATAATCTTTATCAGCGATAGATTGTTTTGCCAAAAGATAGCCTGAAATAACAAAGAAAAGTTCAACGGCATAGCTTCCCTCATTCCAAAAGCCAATTTTGCGAACACAGTGATAGCATATAATCGCAACAATAAAAACAATTTTTAAAAAATCGATATTTTCTTGTTCTTTTCTCATTTTTTATTCTCCTATTTATTTTTTTCAGTATCAAATAAATTATTTATAAAGTCAAGAAAATTTTTAAATTTTAAAAAAAGCACTTGACATTTGTTTAAAAGTAGATTAAAATCACCGATGTTTTGCCAGCCCAGATAGCTCAGTTGGTAGAGCAAGGGACTGAAAATCCCTGTGTCGGCGGTCCGATTCCGTCTCTGGGCACCATTTATAAACCACCTGTCAAAGGGTGGTTTTTTGTTTCATAAAGACCTCTTTATATTTTTTTAAGAAAACACACAAAAATATGTTGACATCCCCATTTTTTTTGACTAAGATGGTATTTAATATTGAAAGGAGAGGGAATGTATAAGAAAATCTTAGTAATGACATTAGCATTGATGGTGACAGCATGTGCGCCTCATCGCAATGAAAATTGTCAAGGAAGTACACTCAAGCATTGTGAACCGGTTGTCCGTTTTCGTTTTAACGCGACAGAATTGGATTCTGAGGGGAAGAAGAAATTGACATGGACGGTTGAAAAATTGAAGCGTTGGCCGGACAGGACGGTTGTTTTGACAGGGTATGCCGATTTATGGGGTGGTATTGAGGTCAATAAACGTATTTCATTAAAGCGTGCCGAAAGTGTTAAAGACTATTTGGTGAAACAGGGAATTTCATCCGATCGTATTCAAGTGGCGGCAATGGGAAAACAAGAACCTTTATCCACTAAGCGGGTGGAACAATATATGAATCGCCGTGTGGAAGTGAAATTTGGTCATAAAGACCGTTTATTTTTTTTGAATCCTGACAGATTATGTGAGGATTGTTGTTCAGATTCATAATTTAATCAGATTTAATATAAAAGAAAGGAAAACAAATGAACTTAAAATTATCAAAAACAGCTATTCGTGAATTAACAAAACGTTATCGCGCAGTTTTATTGGCCGCAGTGGCCGCCTCAGCCTTTGTGGCCACCGGGGCAAAAGCTGATGATCCAGCAAATACGGTTCGCTTTTATTTTAATCCAGACAATAGCAATATTGTAAGTACAACGAGTCCGACAGGGAATCCGGATGATCCTAATAGATATACTATGCCAACAGCTACTTATGTAACAAATGCAATTAGTTCAGCAACAATTACTCAAGATCAGGTGAGTGGTTTATCAACTGCTTTGAGTGGAAAGGCAAATACCTCTGATTTGGGGACAGCTGCATCAGCAAATGTTCTCACAGGATCGATTGCCAGTGCTACCTCCGAAACAGATAAGGCAAAGTTAGTAAACGCGGGCCAAGTGCAAACCTATGTTACATCTCAAGGGTATCAAACGTCTGATAATGTGAGCAGTGCTATTAGTTCAGCATTAGCCAACAGCGGTGATGCTTATCAGACTGCTTCTGATGTTGCTTCGGCTATTTCCAGTAAAGCAAATACTTCAGATTTAGGAACTGCTGCTGCTGCCAATGTCCTTTCTGGTACAATTGCTGGTGCTACAGCTGAAACAAAGAATAATCTGGTTTCTGCAGATCAAGTTAAAACATATGTTGCTCCTATCAATTCTCAAATAAGTGGTCTGGTTGGTGCTATGACGGATATAAGTACAGCTATCGGACATGCTTCTTCGGGGGAAACTCCTGCCACCGGTTTGGTAAAGGATATTGAAGATTTGAATACGGCTTTGTCCGGCAAACAGGCAACGATTGACGGGGAGCATAAATTGTCTGCGGATCTTGTTGATGATAGTTCAGCGACAAATAAATTTGTAACAGCGGCAGAAAAGACAAAATTAGCTGGTATTGAAACAGGTGCTGAAGTCAACGTCATTGAAACAATTAAAGTTGGTGATACAGAAAAAACTGTTTCAGGTAAAACGGTTACCTTAGGAACTGCTGCCGATGCGAATGTCCTTTCCGATACAATTGCAGAGAACACCACTTCAAATGATTTGGTCAGTGCTTCCCAAGTTGCAGCTTATGCACAATCCGCTCAGCAGGTAAAAGACGCTATTGATGCCGCAGCCGGGGCTGGTTTAGCTACAAATAGTTCGGGCAAATTGAGTGTTGATTTGGCCGAAAAAAGTGGTTTGTCTCTGGGAACAGGAGATACAGGAAAGCTTTCTGTCAATCTTTCAACTGATGGTACCATTGTGAAAGACGATTCAACAGGAGCTTTAAAGGTTGGTACAATTGGTGTCAGTAATATTGCTGCTGATGATATGGCTAAAGGAACAGGCACTTATGCGTCTTCAACAGATTTGACAACGCAAGGTTACGTGGATCAAAAATTGGCAGCTAAACAAGATACCTTGACTGCAGGAAGTGGTATTTCTATTGATACTTCTACAGATACTATCTCTGTTGCGGATTTAACAACATCCAACTTTGCAACCGGTGTGATTCAAACCACTCTGCGTGATTCTAGTTCAGCATTAGATACGACTTTGGCTTCAGAAAAAGCCGTCAGAACAGCTTTAGATACCAAAAATGACTTGGTAAATACTGCTATTGATACAACTGATTCCAAAACATATAAAACTGAAGTGAAAGCTGATGCCAGCACAAAAACAATCAGTTTGAATGTGACAAACGAAACTGACGATACTGCTTTGGCCGGTATTTCCATCAAAGGGGCAACAGGTGAAGTAGACATCAACGGCGATACGAATATTTCAGGTGATGCTGAAATTACCGGGGATGCCACCGTCAGTGGTTCAGTCACTGCTACCGGAGGCTTCAGCGTAACAAATGCTTCTTCCAAAGAACGCTTTAATGTTGCCAATGATGGTTCCATTACTCTCAAAAAAGATGATGGCACAACTCAAACATTCCATGTGGATGCTGACACAGGCGCTGTAACAGCTGGAACAATCAATGCCACAGGGTTGAAAACCGAGGTGAATACTTCAGATTCCAGCAAAATAGATGTCACATTGGGAACAGCCGGTTCCACAACCACTGTTCTGGGTAACGAAGTTGTGAATGGAACTTTACAAATTGGCGGATCCACTGGACCAACTTTAACAGGGGATACTACCAAATTAAATATTAACAAAGATTTGACCTTGGGAACAAGCGGCAGTGAAGTATTTATGGCGGGTGCTAGTGGCTTAAAAATCGGCACAAATTTGACCGACACTGAAAATGCAGATGTAAAATTTAACGTGAATACAGATGGTTCTATGAATGCTGCTGGTGGTAAGTTCCAAGTGAATGCTAATGGGGCTATCCAAGATGTCCGTGGTATTTATCTCAGCAATGGTAGTACTACTCTTGATAAAGTTGGTATGACCGTTGGAACAAATGGTGAACTCAAAATCGGCAGCTCTGATGGGTCTTCAACATATCTTACTGTTGAAACAGATGGAGATACAACTGTTGGTGGAAGATTAAAAATCGGCGCTGCTGAAGCCATTACAGGTACTGATCATACCTTAAATATGGCAGCGAATTCCCTTAAAAATACAGCAGGATTAACCGTCGGATCAGCAGGTAATGAAACATTTACCCTTGGTTCAAATGGTGCTTTAGCCATTGGGGAAAATTTAACTGATTCTGACAATAAAGTGGTGAATTTCTCTGTTGATGCAAATGGTGACACCAAGACGAAGGGTAAATTGACTGCTGATGGCAGATCAATGTTTGGTCAATATACTGATCCAACTACAAGCACCATCAAATACGCTTTGGATGTGACCAGTTCTGCTGTGACAGCTAACAAAGTTGTGGAAGCTTTGGCTGGTGTCCAGTTTGGTAATGATACAATAGCAATGACTTCTGTCAATCATAATGCAGCGATTTCAGCAATGGATACAGCCGATATTACCACAACAACGGGTAATAATGTTGTGGCTAGTGCTCAAGCAGTTGCTAAAACACGTGATGCAATTAACGCTGAATTGAATACTCAGTTGGGAAATATCTTTACAGTTAATAGTACTAGAAGCTTGACTTATAATGATTCTATTAATGGAAATGGTTTTGAAACAGGGGCAAACACATTAGCAGATGAATTAACGAAGTATGCTGAAAATGTCGCTAATGCAACAGGCTTGACATATGATTCAACTGGTAAAAACACAACAACATATGTAACAAAAAAGGCAACAGATACAGCTGATTATTCAAATATTCCTAGTGCTACTTCGACCACCCCAAGTACATCTTTAAAAGACGCTATTGATCGAATTGATAAGAATATCGGTTTGGCAATGACGGTAGTTGATGGCCAAGGTGAAGAAGGCTCAAAAGTTGCTAATCGTTCCAATTCCGCTTTCCGAACAAAGCAAAACAATACAGTCAACCAAAACTTATCTGCTTTGGATGCTGCTATTGGTGTTGATGTGACGGCAATTGCTGATACAGCTGTGAAGACAGCATCTGGTCAAAACAATGGTGTTGTTGCAACAAATACCATTAACCAGAATATCTCTGCTTTAAATGCAGCAGTCGGTGATATTTCTAAATTAAGTTACGATAATACAGATACAAAGTCTAAAGGGAATGCTTTGGTGAATCGCGATGATGAAGGCCATGTCACAGGAAGAGCAACGACTGTTGTTGAAGCTTTGAATAACGTTGATGCAACTTTGGGGACAATCCACGGATTGAAAGCAAAATTGGCTGCTGCTGGTAAAGACAAAGGTAACTTGGCAACAGGAACAACTGTTGAACAACACTTGACATCTTTGGATGCAGCTATCGGTGATCGTAGCCAATTTGGAAGATCTCATTATATGAAGGCAAATGCACCGGTTGCTGATGCGATGATGGATTTGGATTACAATTTACATCGTGTTGAAAAAGAAATGAAAGGTGGTTTTGCTTCTGTGGCAGCCTTATCAGCTTTGCAACCAAATGCTCGTGCTGCTGGGGATACTCAAATCTCGATGGGAGCAGGTGCTTACCGTGATCATCAAGGTTTTGCAGTGGGTGCCTTCCATTATTTCAACGATAATGTCTTGGCTAATGTTGGTGCTTCCTATGCTGGTGATAAGAGTACGATGTTCCGTGCTGGTGTCACTTTTGGTTGGTAAGCAAACCAGATAAGAAATACCCCGCCCATCTGGACGGGGTATTTTTTGATGTCCTTTTATTTAAATTTTGATGATAAATTGTAATATAGATACTGTAAAAATACAAATTTTTATGATGTTAAAATAAAATTATTTTTGAAAAATGTATGTTGACAAAAATCTTTTTTTTATGTAGAATTCCCTTTAAAAAGGGGGAGATGATGAAACATTTTGTTTTTTTGCTTTTGGTTGGTCTTTTTGTTTTTGCCACCGGCTATTTTGTTTGGGGAAAGTACTTTTGGGGGGAACCCCCTTTAATTTCTGTTGTTATTTCTGGTCAAAATATGGCTTCTAGTATAACGCAAGCCATAAATTCCATTCAAAAACAGACTTTTTCGCGTTGGGAATTGATTGTTGTTGATGATGCCTCATCAGATAGAACAGCCACCATCGTTTCTGATTATGCTGGGCGGGATAAGCGGATTTTTATGCTAAAAAACAACGTTCATCAGGGACAGGGATATAGCTTAAATGAAGCTGTGAAAAAGGCTAAAGGCAAATATATTGCTTTTTTGGATCCGAAGCATACAGCATATCCTATTCGCTTGGATAGACAATATCTTTTTATGGAAAATAATACATTGGATTTATCAGCTGGCGCTTATGATACCACGGAGTCTAAGTATAGAAATAAAGATCTTTTTTTTCCAGAAGAACATAATCAGGATCTTTTAAAAATAAAGTTGCTTTTTCAAAATGTTTTTCCCTATTCAACCAGCATTATTCGTAAAGATTTTTTACTTAAAAATGACATTAATTATGATTTGCAATATCGTGATGTTCCTGAGTATGATTTGTGGCTTAAAATCGTTACAAAAGGTGGAAAAATTGCTTTGATGGGAGGAAAACCGATTGTC
>JAGCFA010000024.1 GCA_017650375.1 Alphaproteobacteria bacterium
GGACTATTGTAAAATAGGGAGAAGGTAATGTTAAAAAAGATACTTTTGATTTCATTTTTGATCTTTTTTTCTTTAAAAGGGAAAGCTGATTTTTTAGCAGGGGAAGAAGCGTTTAAAAATCGCCGTTATACGGAAGCCTTCAATAAATTTTTGCCGGAAGCACAAAAAGGGGATTACCGTTCACAATATTATGTTGGATACCTTTATTTATACGGTTTGGGTGTTAATCAGGATGAAGATTTAGCCCTTAAATATATCAAACAGTCTGCGGATCAAAAATATGATACAGCCTTGGCTTTGTTAGGATATTTGTATGATGAAGGCCGTTTGGTTCCTGTGGATAAGAAGAAAGCCATTAATTTATACAAAATGGCGGCAGAGCAGGGGAACACATCTGCGCTTTTGAATTTAGGTTTAGCTTATTATAAAGGGGATGGAATCCTTAAGAACGATCAAAAGGCCGTTGAGATGTTGGAAAAGGTTCCATTAGATCAACAGCCAATGGTGGGTCGTTATTTAGGTGAAATTTACAAAAACAATAAAGAATTTCCGAATAATTATCAAAGAGCCATAGCAGCCTATTCTGCCAGTGCAAAAGCGGGAGATTTAGGGTCATTTTATGCATTGGGTGAAATTTATGCTATGTTGGATTCTGGGGTGACAGATAAAAAGAAAGCTTTAGAATTTTATACTTATTCGGCTTCCCAAGGATATTTACCAGCTCAATATTTATTAGGGATAATGTATGTAAATGGGGATAATGGTTTGGATCGAAATTTATATGTGGGACGTGCTTGGTTAGAATTAGCGGCCAGTCAGAGATACGAACCGGCAAACAGTGCTTTAGCTCAATTGGATGAAAAGATGACTCTTTCTGAAATAGAAACATCTAAGAAAGAATCCATGCGTTTACGCCAAGAGGTTTTAGAAAAAATAGAATCCCCTTATATTTTGGAGGAACGTCGTCAAGCTGAGGAAGCACAAAATCATCCGACGCAGACTTCAAAAGGAATTCGTCGTCGGCGTCGTCGGTAAAAGGAGAAAAGTTATGGAAATTCAAAGAAGATCTTTTTTAACTCCATTTTTTGCGTTTCACTTTATTACGTTGTTTGGGATATTGATCGCTCTTTTTATCTATATGATGTCTTCTGAAAATCAACCACTTCATTCCTTTATATTCAGCCCGAATCTGTATATTATAGCCTCGTTGATTGCAATTTCTGTTCGTTTGTTTCTGTGGATTTTAGTAGATAAGGGAACTTTTTTTGAAATTAATAAAATCTTCAAGCGTATGCTTTTAGATGTTGTCGTTATTAATGTTGTTATCCTGTCTACTTTAAGTTCTCTCTTTATTGTTAAAACGTTTTTCTTGTAAGCTGTTTAAAAATGGATTGGAAAGAAGGAAGCAATTGCCGAGTTTTTTCCTTTAATTTAATTTGTCCGTTATGAATATATTCGGGAAGGCGAATATTTTTGCTTTTAGCATAGTTAAGGTATTTTTGAAAATAACTTTTTTCAATATTCAAATCCAAAGAATCGATTTTCCCATTCCATAAATCAGATAATTGATGGGCTCCTACAACAGGAATATGAATGGTTCCTGACATTTGTAACGTTGGTTGTTTTTCTTGTTCCATCTGGATATTAAAACGCATTGTTTTGATATCGCTGTATAACGTATTAACGCTGATATCCCCAATAAATTCATCTATACCCATACTTGCTAACGTAATCATAATGTGATTGAAAAAGTCTCGATAAGGAACATAAGTATTTAAACTTTTGGCTATTTCTGATCCATATACATTTTTTAATCCTTCGATCACATTTATTTTGGCGTTTTTTAATTTTAAATTCATCCCTGAATCTGATAAATGAATGCGCATTTGATCGCTCTGGATTGGAATATTGACGAAAGGAAATTGAACTTGGTAAAAAATAAGTCCCTGTTCACCCCATGATTTTTCTACACGATCATATTTTATATCGGATTGAACAAAGCCCAGCTTTTGATACTTATTCAATAATTCGGAAGTCTGGAAAAAATGATGGATAAAAATGCCTAATCCAACCAAAGATAAGATAATTGTTATAAAGAAAGTTTTATGAAACATCTGTACACCACTCCTTTTGACAAAATTGAATATAAGAAATAGTCATTTTATTGTCTTTCAAAGTCCCTTCTACAATCGCCCATCCGATATTTAAATTCGGGTGATATAGAAGGATAATTTCTTCAGGTAAATCAGTTATTGCAGACCCATCTAATAACACTTTTTTAATATGAACAATGGTGCGTCCATTTACGTTGTTTTCGGATGTTTTTGATAAGATTTGCAAATCGGTTAAAGCCACTTTTTCCTTTTGAATTACCTCATTTGGCAGTCTTTTTATTTGAGGCATGTAAAGCACATGTGGTGACCGATTTCCTGGCTTAACAGTTAACAAAAGATCGGTTTTTTCTTTTTTTAATTCTGTTGGTATATTCACCGGAAAAGTTTCTTTTTTCTTTACGGGAATGATAATTCTGTCTTTTGTTGCACAATTGACCTGCATTTTAAAGAAAATATCCGGGGCTGTCATTTCTTTTGCACCAAATAAAGCCAGAATTTCTGGTTTTTGACAAAAAGAAGATGCATATTTTAAACCTTGCTGAATGATTTTATCTTGAAAGGCATGGTTTTCAAATGCTTTTTCATTGGGGGGGATAACTAATACTTTGAAATCTGGACATCCTTGGAAAGGACCATAGGAACGATTTTCAGGATGTGAAGCATTTAATTGGCCAATATAAGTAATATCAGCTTCTTCATCTTTTCCTAATAAGAAAGAAAGGGACTGAACCCCTTCTTCAGGAGAGGTTCTTTCTATAATTTGATTTGGAGTTGGAAAATCACCCAGCCAATATCCTTGGGCAAAAAATCCGGATAAAGTTTCTGTTAATTGATGTGTAGGGGAATAAATTTGAACTTCTGAAAGCCCGTTTACCCATCCGTCTTTACAGGTTTTTTCGTCTACTTTGATTGTCCAGTTATACTTTGTTTTTGTCGTTAAATAATGAATTGAACAAGTTTTGTCTTTCGTAGAAATAGTAAATTCATCCAGACCAGCAAAAGCCTGAATTGAAAAAAAACATCCTATTAAAAAGACTAAGAATTTCATTTATCTCCTTGCGCTTCTGTCGGTGGCAATAAAAAACAAGGATAAGATTGAGAGGACAGTACTTTACACGCTTCATCAGCATATTTTTTTGTCGTAAAGCCTGTCAATCGTGCCCTATATAAAGATGCATTTTTTTCTGTCAGAGGTTTGATGTGTTCCAGTCCAAGCAGAGTAAAAGCACTTTTGGATACTTCTTCTGCTTTTTTCAAAGAACCAAAAGCACCGATTTGAATTGTCCACTTATCTAAAAGGGCCGAATCCATATCAACTTTAGGCCTTTGAGGTTTTAACAACGAAACCATTCGGCGCATTTTTTTTATGCGAGATTTGATTGAATGGGCAAAAAGATTCATATCTACTTTTTTCAACAAAGCGCGCCTGTGTAAAGGATCAAAAACAGGATTCAATCGCCCAGATTTAACGGCTTTCTTTTGAAACGCCACTTTTTGGAATCCCTTGTCCAAGAGTTGGCGCATTTCGGCATCTCTTTCTTGTGCTGATTCTTTTCCCATTAATATACCGATTAAACGGACATTGTCTTTTTGAGCTGTTGAAATAATATTGTATCCGGCAGCTGCAACATACCCTGTTTTCAATCCTTCTGCCCCTTCATATTCGTTTAAAATGCGATTGTGGGAAGTATATGTTCGTCCGTTGAAATCAAAAGAAGGTGTCGTGAAAAGGGGATAATACTTGGGGAAATGATTGATAATTGCTAAGGTTAAAATGGCCATATCTTGAGCTGTTGTTTTTTGTCCTTCTTCATGCAAGCCTGATGCATTTTTAAATGTTGTTTTTTTCATATTTAAAAATGCGGCGGTTTGAGTCATTAGATCAGCAAATTCCTTTTCATTTGAAGCCATAGATTCTGCCAATACGACGGCTGCATCATTTGCGGAATGGATAATCAAAGCTAAGACAGCTTCTTTAACGCTGATGGTTTGTCCTGCTTGTAAATTTAACTTTGTGCGCGGTTGATTAGCGGCATGTTCGGAAATAGGTAATTTATCTTCCCATTTTAACCAGCCTTTTTCCAAAGCCCCGAATGTTAAATAAAGAGTCATTACTTTTGTCAAAGAGGCCGGTGGAATTTCCTCTTGAGGATTGTTTTTAATTAATAAATAACCACTTCCTGCTTCTGCAACTAAAGCGGATGAAGGCTGAGCTTGTACTTGTTTTAAGCTGCACAACAGAAACAGTATAAAAAAAACTAGTTGTCTCATTATCCTTCCCTTCGGGAAGAAGTCTAAGAAAAAACACACCTCATGTCAAGGAATATTTACTTCTTATAAAAACTTTTTTCAGATTATTTGTAAAAATTCATTGACATTCTGTTAAAAGTGCAGTATAATGTCGCCCATTGAGTGCGTAGCTCAGCTGGTAGAGCACCTGACTTTTAATCAGGTGGCCGAGGGTTCGAATCCCTCCGCGCTCACCATTTAAGAAAATCGGAAGTTTATACTTTCGATTTTTTGTTTTTTTGATACCTCTTGTATAGCCCACAATCCGCAAGGGGTTCCATTTTTTTATGGACTGAAGATGTGGGACATGTCAATTGTTTTTCCTCCCTTTTTGAGGGTATTTTCACCAAATGTATACTTTTGAATTGAGACTTGATGATTTTAAGTCCACATGATAAAAATGCCTTAAAATAAGGCTTTTCTTCTGGCCGATTTTCCTGATAGTTCGGAACTAAATTTCCATAGCATACACATCATCGAACTCGGATTTTTTACTTTTTTTGAGAACGATTTTGGATTTTTTAGGCTTGTTCTGTATAGGAGGTTTAAAATGACTGAAATAGAAAAATTCGTCAAACTGATAATGACCCATCTCCTTATTTTCATCAAAGAGCAAGAAAATATGGGGAATATGCAGAAAGAACTGGATAATTTTAAAAATTCAAGCATTTATTGTCTTAAGAAGGGAAAAAAGGATGATAGAAGATGATTTAAAGGCTTTGTGTAAAATGACGCTTCCTGAGGTAAAACAGGTATTTGGGAGTTATTTTAACTGTAAGCCCCCTAAAAGATCTAGGAGTTTCTTTATCAATACAATTGGCTATCGGATGCAGGAATTAGCCTATGGGGGATTATCAATGGAAACAAAAAACTTTCTGATAAGAGAGGATATTTCTGCTCCAGTCCCTAAAAAGAAACTGATTGCCCCTGTTGGTACAACCATTATTAAGAACTATAAGGGAACGGATTTTCATATTCGCATCCTGGAAAATGGTTTTGATCTGAACGGTCAGCATTATAAAAGCCTGTCCGGCGTTGCTAAAAAAATTACATGAATGAAAATCTCAGGAAAACGATTTTTAGGATTTAAGGAAAGGAAATAAGGATGGATGAACCCAAAAAGATCAGATGTGCCATTTATACCAGAAAATCCACTGAAGAGGGGTTGGATAAGGAATATAACACCCTGGAAGCCCAGCGCGATGCTGGAATGAGTTATATTAAAAGTCAGGCATATCAGGGTTGGGTCGCGCTGGATAACCATTATGATGATGGGGGCTTTTCCGGTGGTAATATGGAACGTCCAGCATTACACCAATTACTAGAAGATGTCAAACAAGATAAAATCGATATGATTGTCGTCTATAAAATTGATCGTTTAACCCGTTCGTTGGCAGATTTTTCAAAGCTGATTGAAATTCTGGATACGCATAAATGCTCTTTTGTATCTGTGACACAAAACTTCAATACCTATGATTCCATGGGGCGCTTGACGTTAAATATTTTGCTTTCCTTTGCGCAATTTGAACGCGAGGTCGGGGCTGAACGCATCAGAGATAAAGTAGCGGCCTCTCGGAAAAGGGGAATGTGGATGGGGGGAACAATTCCTTTGGGCTATGATGTTGTGGATAAAAAACTTGTCATCAACAAAAAAGAAGCGGTACTGGTAAAGCTCATTTTTGATAAGTACTGTGAATGTAAGTCTGAGCGTGATGTCACGGATTTTATCAATCATCAAGGATATCGAATGAAGGCGCGTAAAAGTAAAAACACAGATGAGTTTATTCAAAATAAGTTCTCAAACATCAACATAAACTATATTTTACGCAATCCCATTTACAAAGGAAAAGTGGTTCATAAGGGTAAGATTTATGATGGGTTGCACAAAGCCATTATTTCAGATACGCAATGGACTTTGGTTCAGTACATAAAGAAACGCAATCGCGAAAATAGATTTAACCCTGTTAAAATTCAAAAGAAGCATCTATTACAACGTCTGGTTGAATGTGGCTGTTGCCATCATGCAATGGTCCCAACACATACACTTAAGAAAAATAAAAAATACGAATATTATGTTTCTGTCCGTGCGGTTAAAGAGGGATACCATCAGTGTGCGCTGGGTTCAATCCCCGCCGGCGAACTGGAACGGTATGTTTTGCACCAGATACAAAATGTGATTCAATCCCCCAAAATGATAGATGAGATAGCAAGGCAAATAAAGCCTATCATGCCTCAGATCGGCATTTCGGAAATCGTTGATTTTTTGAAAGAACCTGAGACCTTTTTTAACAAGCTTCCTCCTGCTATTTTAAGAGAAATTTTGGAAATGTTGATTTCAAAGATTATTGTTTATCCAGACCATGTAACGATAAGATTACTCCCTTTGGGCCAAGAAGGATTAAAATTAAACAAGGGAAAACATTTAAAAATTTCGAAAACTGTGGATGGTCTAACCGAACTGGATGAAAAGATTTGTTTTGTCAAGAGGTATGGACAATTGAAAATACTTATTCCAGAGGAAGAAAAAGTAAACATTGATACGATACTTCTGCAAAGCCTTATCAAAGCTCATACTTGGCAACATAAAATTGACTCGGGTATGTCCCCCCTTCAACTCTCCCAAAAGGAAGGTCTGGATCGCAGTTATATGGCCAGAATTATAAGCCTAACTCGCTTGGCCCCAGACATTATTGAAGCAATTATAGCGGGCAAACAGCCACCACTCTCCTTGACTTTTTTCATTAACTTTGGCAAAATAATCTTAACCTCATCGGGTGATGAGGTGATGTGGATTTAAGCCGACTTGTCCCACTATAGCGGACTAAAAAGGAGAATACGTTATGCGTAAAACAGCAGAAGCGGTGTCGATTGGCCACCCTGATAAAACAGCCGATTATATTTCCAGTTATATTTTAGATCGTTTCATTGAGCAAGACCCCGAGGTCAGATATGCCGTTGAGGTGATGGTTAAAGACAACAACGTCATTTTGGGCGGTGAAGTGACGGGTCATGTGGATATGAGCGCAATCAAGGATCATGTCCGGCAAGCCTTGCGCGAGGTCGGCTATGATGAGCGCTATGCCAAAATCTGGGGCAAGCACGCTATTGATATCAATCAGGTCAAAATTTTAAACCTTATCGGACTGCAATCCACCGATATTGGCCAAGGTGTCCAACAAAATGGTTGGGGTGATCAAGGTGTGTTCGTTGGTTTTGCCTGTCAGGGGGACGGCCTCATTAACCGCGAATTGTTCTTGGCCAAAAAGCTAAACAACGCTTTGTACGTGAAGGCACGCCAAAGCGATAACTTAGGAATTGACATTAAGACTCAGATTACCTTAGCAGATGACGGACACGTTGAAACTGCTATCGCGGCTGTCCCGATGCTAAAGCCCGAAAGTTTGGAGGGGTTCATCTGTGAAACCTTAGGTGAAATCCCCGATAAGATCATTGTAAATGGGACGGGGGTTTATCAAACCCACTCGGCCATTGCGGATTGTGGTATCACAGGACGCAAGCTGGCTTGTGATTTTTATTCCACAGCCTGTCCGATTGGCGGCGGTTCACCTTGGACAAAGGATGCCAGTAAGGCAGATTTAACCTTGAACCTGTACGCTCGCCGATTGGCGGTGCAATATCTGGCCGACAATGATGCGTGCTTTGTGTTCCTGTCCTCCTGCATCGGACAGTCAGAACTCCCTAGTGCCGTCATCAAAACCATCAAGGCTGGTGAACGAAAAGAAATAAACCTTCAGATCAACAAAACACCGACTGAGTTGATTGAAAGTTTAGACTTACGCAAGCCTGTTTTTGCCAGACTTTGTCTGAATGGTTTGATTTAATCGAACGCCCGCGGCCATGGGTCCTTCCTCGCCTCGCACGCTATGCGGGGACTCTGAGCCGCGGCATTTTTTTAACGAAACGCCTTTTTGTTTGGTGGTCGGGGGTATCTTATACACCAATAATATCAAGGCTTTTGAGGGGTTCCCCTCTTTTTTGGGTGGTCACTTGAGCATTTTGGGTGGTCACCCTTGATTTTTCTACAATCTGCAGAAAAGGCCTTTAAATACATTTTCGTTGCTTTTCAAGGAATAATCCTGTATTCTATAAAGGATAGGAGGTTACTATGCAATTACCAGAACAAATTGAGTCAGAACGGATTATTTTAAAGCACCCCATAAAGCCGACCTTTAAGTTGGCTGAAGAGCTTTATGCGATTGTGGATAAATCCAGAAATACCCTGCGAGAATGGCTCCCTTGGGTGGATAAAACGAACTCAGTGGAGGATGAATTCACAGGATATCTGGTGAGTCTGAATCAAAAACATTGGGATGAAGGAAATGGTTTCGGTTATCTTATTTATCAAAAGGAGACAAATCAGATTTTAGGCATTGTGGATTTATGCCATGTTGAAGAAAAACATCAATCTGCTGAAATTGGGTATTGGCTCTCTGATAACGCAACAGGCCATGGGTATATGCAAGAGGCTGTTCATGCACTGGAAAAAACTGCTTTTGAACTGGGGCTCAACCGTATTATCATCAGGAACGATACTTTGAATATACGCTCTGCCCATGTGGCTGAACGCTGTGGTTATATTTTGGAAGGTGTAATGCGCCAAGATTGTTGGGATGATTATCATCAGCATTTACGTGATACAAATATCTGGAGCAAGCTCAAATCCGAATGGGAGAAAGAACAGAAATGCTGATTCTAAACATCAATGGGCCAATGAATTCGGGGAAAACTACGGTTTCCAAGATTTTGGTAAATATGCTTCCTAAAACCATTTTTATTGAAGTGGATGAGTTGATGAGCGATGAGGAACAAGAAAAACTGGGGCTATCCCTTCAACAAGGATGGCGGGAACGTCATAAACGATTGAATCAGAAATTACAAACTCTTAAAGAATCTCGTGAATATGAAACAGTGATTTTCGCCTATCCGATTGCCGACAATACCTATCAGGACTGGAAGGCCCTGGAAGATACTGAGACAAAGTTTTTGAACATTACCCTTGCCCCCAGTTTGGAAGAATGTTTAAAAAATCGTGGCACGCGTGAGCTGGACGATTGGGATAGGAAACGCATAAAGGAGATGTATGAAGAGGGATATCAAAATCGCCCATATTCCGATCTTATTATCAATAA
>JAGCFA010000025.1 GCA_017650375.1 Alphaproteobacteria bacterium
GGCTTTTATATCTCATTTTCAGGGATTGTTACCTTTAAATCAGCTCATTCTTTGAGAGATGTTGTAAAAGAAATTCCTTTGAATAAATTATTGGTGGAAACCGATTGTCCTTGGTTGGCACCTGAACCCTTTAGAGGGCAGAAGAATGAACCGGCTTATGTGGTAAAAACTTTAGAAAAAGTAGCTCAATTAAAAGAAATTTCTGTTTCCGAATTGGAAAATATCACAAATAATAATTTTTTAAATCTTTTTAAAATAAAAAATATTGACAAAACAAAAAAATGTGCTATAATTTAGCTATTCGAGGAGGAAAAAACAATGATGGGATTAAGTGATTTTTTATTTGCTGCATTTGTAATTTTTGCCCTTAAATCTTGGGGAGACGGGATAAAATAAAGTTTTTTTATAATTTTTCTTGCATCTTATAAACGAATATGCTAAAATCTCTCCGTTAAAAGAAAGGGAAATTATGCCAATAATTGCACATCAAAAAATTACACCACGTAAACAAACAGTCGTTTTCAAAAAGAATGAAACGCGGGAAGAAAAACGGATTTCAAGTTTGTCTCCTACGCTTAATTTTATGGTGAAAGCTGTTCGTCATGCTGGTGCCAGTTTGGTTCGTGATTTTCGAGAAGTTTCTCAATTGCAGGTAAGCCGTAAAGGTCCTGGCGATTTTGTTTCTAACGCAGACCTTTTTACCGAAAAGAAGCTGATTGAATTTATCAAGAAAACACGTCCGGATGACGCTATTTTATCAGAAGAATGCGGGGAAATTCCTGCTAATAATAATTCTCCTTATAAATGGGTATTGGATCCGATTGATGGGACGAATAATTTTTTACATGCGGTTCCCTTCTTTTGTATTTCTTTAGCTTTGTTGCGCAAAGATGAAGTTATAGCCGGGGTGATTTATAATCCTATTACAACAGAACTTTACTATGCAGAAAAAGGGCAGGGTGCTTTTGTGATGACACCGACAGGTGATGTCCGCTTGCGCGTTTCCGCCAGAAAAGATTTGGAACAAACAATGGTAGCCACAAATTCTTATGCCTTAAAAACAATCAACGGTTTGGTGGATAGAATGATTGGGAAACCTTTTTCTTTTCGTTGTATCGGAAGCACCGCATTAGCTTTAGCCGGCGTTGCAGCAGGTCAATTAGATGTTTTCTTTGATTGTAGGTCACATATCTGGGATTTGGCAGCTGGTTATTTGTTGGTAAAAGAAGCTGGCGGTATTGTTCAAACTTTAGATGGAAAAACAGATATTCCATCTATATTGAATGGAGAAAGCGTTTTAGCGACTTCTTTAAATTTGCGTGAGAAAGTTTTAAATTTTATTAAACCAAAAGAAAAGACTTGCAAAAAGAAAAAAACTTCTGTATAATAGCATACATCATTTTAACGAAAGAGAGAAAATAAAATGGCAGTACCTAAGAAAAAAACATCAAAATCTAAACGTGATATGCGTCGTTCTCATGATGCATTGGGCGTGAATGCTTGTGTTGAATGTCCCAAATGTGGTGAAATGATGCGTCCGCATCATGTGTGCCCCAGTTGCGGTACATATAACAATCGTTCTGTGATTGTTAAAAAAGAAGAAACAAAAGCCTAAGGGAATCCCTTGACAGATACACTGATTCTTTCAATTGATGCAATGGGGGGGGATCATGCGCCGGAATCGGTTCTGGAAGGTGTGGCGTTGTCGGCAAAACAGCATGACGACGTTTTCTTCTTTTTATTTGGAAATGAAGAAAAAATTGCGCCATTAACAGAAAAATATGGCTTAGATCCTAAATGCTATAAAATCCATCATACAACTGATGTTGTTCGTATGGATGCAAAACCATCTCAAATTTTGCGTTCCGGACGTGAAACAAGTATGTGGAAATCCATTATGGCTGTTCGAAACGGTTATGCAAAAGCTGTTGTCTCCGCCGGAAACACAGGGGCTTTGATGGCGATGAGCAAAATCTGTTTGGGGACATTACCTGGCATTGATAGACCTGCTATTGCTGGTATTTTACCATCTGTGACTGGTCCAATTGTTGTTTTGGATTTAGGGGCTAATACTGAATGTGATGCGCAAAATTTGGTGGAATTTTCCTTAATGGGTGAAGTACTTTATCAAATTTTATTTGGCGTAAAAGAACCCTCTGTGGCTCTTTTAAATATCGGTTCAGAACATACAAAAGGGCGTGAGGAAATTCGTGAAGCTGCTACCGCTTTGACCGAAATGGGTGATAAGATTAATTTCCAGGGTTTTGTTGAAGGTAATGATATTGGAGCCGGAAAGGCTCAAGTAATAGTAGCCGATGGATTTTCTGGCAATATTGCCTTAAAAACTTTGGAAGGCACAGTTAAGTTTGTTTCTTATGCTCTGAAAAAAGAAGTCAAGGAATCATGGCTATCCATGTTCGGATTTTTGATGGCACATCCAAGCTTAGCTCGTTTCAAGAAAAAGTATGACCCCCGACTTTATAATGGGGCGATGTTCTTGGGCTTAAAGGGGATTTCAGTTAAAAGTCACGGGGGCGCAGATGCTTTTGCCTTTTCTTGCGCTATAGAAGCCGCTATTAAAATGGCTAGAAAAGACTTGTGTACAAAAATTAAAGATGAAGCAGCAACAGTTTTGAACATGTCTGCTTTGGATGATACTTCTGCTCCTTAATTTTTTTTATAAAACCCCTTGCATAATTTTTTAATTTATGGCATTAATTAATCATAAACAAAAAACAAAGGGGTAAAAATGACAACAAAAACTTTGACACGCGCAGATATTGCAGAATCCTTATACAATAAAATTGGATTTTCACATGCAGATTCCTTTAAGATTATTGAATCTGTCTTCAATTTAATTACAGAAGAATTGGCAACCGGCCGGAGTGTTAAAATTTCTGGTTTTGCTTCTTTTGAGCCTTATTCTAAAAGAGAGCGTATTGGTCGAAATCCCAAAAATGGAAAGTCATATCCTATTTCTTCTAGGACTGTTGTTGCTTTTCGGGCTTCTCCAGTTTTGAAAAAACGTTTAAAACCGGTGGCGTAAATGAAATCAGAAAGCGCATATAGAACGATTACGGAAGTTGCTGATTTATTGCAAGTTCAACCATCAGTTTTACGTTTTTGGGAAACTCAATTTAAACAAATAAAACCCTTAAAACGAATGGGGCGTCGCTATTATCAAGCTGAAGATGTTGTTTTGTTGGCACGCATTCGTGATTATTTATATAAGGATTTTTTGACAATCAAAGGAGTTCAAAAAAGATTAAAGTCGGGTGAAGATCTTCCAGATATACAACCAGATACACCTGAACAAAAAGCTCAAGATATTTTGATTCAAGAACTTTCAGAAATTAAGAATGATTTAGCTGAATACCTTTAGGATTTCTTTTTGTCCTCTAGAGTATATCCTCGTCCCCAAGAAGTGTGTATATATGTTTCTCCGCCTGTTATTTTCTTGATTTTTTGACGTATTTTACATAAAAAAACATCAATAATTTTAATTTCAGGTTCATCCATACCACCATAAAGTTGACTTAAGAAAGATTCTTTGGTAACTGTTCCGCCTTTTTTTAAAGCCAATAACTCCAACAGAGAATATTCTTTTGCTGTTAAAGGAATTAATGTTTCATCAATGAAGGCTTTTTTTGTATTCAAATTAATACTCATGCGGCCGACCTTAATAATATTATCTGCAATTCCTCGGCTACGGCGAATAATAGCTTTTACTCTGGCTACCAACTCAGAGCGATCGTAGGGTTTTGTCATGTAATCATCTGCACCTATTGAAAAACATTCAACTTTTTTAGTTGGTATATTGATTCCTGACAAAATCAAAATAGGTGTAGTATTACTGCTTTGGCGGATTTGTTTTAAAACATCACTGCCTGACATATCCGGTAACATTAGGTCCAAAATAATTAAATCATATTCATAAAGTTTTACCAGTTCTAAACCTTCATGACCTGTATAAACAGATTCAGCAACAATCCCTTCTCGGCGCAGCAAAATAACAATATTTTGATTGACAATGCGATCATCTTCTATCACAAGTATATGCATGACGATTCTCCTTTTTCTTAACTTTATATTAACTTTTTAGAAAAAGCAAGAGGAAAATTTACTAAATTTTAATTTTTTTATTCTTTTGTTTGTCCGAAGGAAAGTCTTTTCCAGAAAGAAGGTTTTGGTTGTTGAACAGGTGCCGGCGTTTGGGCTGCCTTTTTTCCCAAAATTTTATAAGATTCGCTTCTTAAAACACCTTTTTTGTTCAATAAATCTCTTAGAGATTTTCCATCAGAATAGCGAACATCAATGCTGGCACCATTATCAATTAACCATTGTAGTGCTTTCGGTTGACAAAGAGCGACCATAATCGGATAGACTTGAATTTTTTTGGGGAGTATGTATCTACAGTGTTTCCCTTTCATTCCCCACCATTCCCAAGCAACGACAGGTTGATTAAAATCAACACCATAATGTTTGAACATATTAAGGGCAGGAATACAGCCTTGACGACAAGCCCACAGTACAGGATTCCATCCTCTTTTGTTTGGTAAAATTTTTGCACCATGGTTTAAAAGCCATTCAGCTGTTCCCAAACGTTTACGCTGAACAGCGTTCATTAGACCTGTATTTCCTTCCTTATCTTTCGCATTAATATCCACCATCCCAGTTTGGAAGACTCTATCACATAGCTTTGTATCCCCCAAAGGAGCCAAATAAGGCAACGTACTTTTTATTAAATTAGGAGAAGGCTCTTTGGACGAGAGTATCCATTCACGAAGTCCCATTAAATCTGGTCTTTTTTTCATTTCATCTGCATCTTTGATGTGCTTTATTCCTGTACCAGATAGACAATAAGTGACCATGTCCCAATAATGTTCAGAAGAGTATTCAAAACCAGGATGGGTTGCCTTTACTCTCCTGATTCGGCGCATATATTCCTCTCGCTTTTCTGGTGAAAAATCATAAAAACGCATTTGGTCTCCTTAGATTTTTTGAATATCAAAAGTAATTGTGCTGTCGCCCAATTCCTCGGTTTTTCCAGAGTTAGTAGATTCAGCAAAACTGATTGCTAAGACTTGTTCAGCAATATACTCTTTGTGTTCGTCAAGAGCTTGTTTCACTTCTGCAGATTCACTAATCCAATTCAAAGAAATCCGATCAGACACATCCAAGTCTTTGTCTTTACGCATTTGTTGAACCATACGGACAAAGTCGCGAGCAATTCCTTCGCGGGCCAGTTCTGGGTGAACTGTCAAATCCAACTGAACCACAGCTGTATTATCGGGCAGGGGCTGCCCCTTAAATCCTTCCTTCATGGTCAAACGCAATTCGAATTCATCAGCGTTCAAAGTTTGACCGCCGATAGCCAAAGTGCCATCAGCATTCAAAGTCCATTGATTTTGTTTGTTTGCGGCCATAATTGCCCCCATGAATTTGCCCAAACGCTTACCAATGAGGGGTGTTTTCAAATACAAGAATTTATCAGCTACCGTTGAAACATCCGTATTCAAAACAACTTCTTTCACATTGATTTCGTCTTTCAACATTTCCTTGAAGTTTTCCAAAGAATTGGCTTTTTCGCCCGCAATTGTCATGCTGGACAAAGGTAAGCGGTTACGCAAGTGATTTTCTTCACGGATAGATTTCGCAGTAGAGGCCACAGCGCGCACCAAATCCATTTGTGCAATCAATTCTTTTTCATCTGGTAAATTGTCTACATTCGGCCAATCTGCTAAATGAACAGATTCTTCACCTGTTAAACCACGATAGACATAATCTGCCATAAATGGAGCCAATGGCGCAATCGCTTTGGCAAGTGTCACCAACACTGTGTAAAGTGTATCAAAGGCAGAAGTATCCGTGCCATCCCAGAAACGTTCACGCGACCGACGGATATACCAGTTATTCAAAATATCTAAAAATTCAGCGAAAGCTATAGCGGCAGTTGGCGTATCGTAATCTGCCATATTTTGATGTACTGTTTTCACTAAATCCTTTAATTTGGCCAAAATATATTTATCTAATACATCATTGGAATTTGTGATTTCTTTGGCTTTAAGTCCTTCTGCATTGGCATACAGGCAGAAGAAGTAATAGGCGTTCCAAAGGGGCATCAAGGCTTGGCGCATGGCTTTGGCGACTTCTTTTCCTTCATAGTCCATACAGACATTTCCCCCATGCACAATGGCGGATGAGAGTAAGAACCAACGCATAGCGTCTGAGCCAGAAGCATTCAAAATCACATAAGGATCTGGATAGTTGCCCAACTTTTTGGACATTTTAACACCGCCTTCGGCCATCACCAGACCTGTTGCCATACAATGTTTATAGGCGGGCTTATGGTGAAGGGCAACCCCTAATACATGCAATGAATAAAACCATCCGCGTGTTTGATCCAACCCTTCCACAATGAAGTCAGCTGGGAAGTGGGCATCAAACCAATCTTTTTTATCAAAGGGGTAATGGACTTGACCTTCGGGCATAGAACCAGATTCAAACCAACAGTCAAATACATAAGGGACACGGTGCATCTTGGTTTCACCCGTTGGGTCATCGGGGTTAGCATAGACCACTTCATCAATGAAGGGACGGTGAAGATCTGTCACTTTATATCCCGTCTTTTCTTGGATTTCAGCGATAGATCCAAACACATCTGTCCGCGGGAACTTAGGGTTATCCGATTGCCAAACGGGCAGGGGGACGCCCCAATAACGATTGCGGGAAATGTTCCAATCAGGTGCCGTTTCTAAGCCTTTGCCAAAACGTCCATTTTTGACATGTTCCGGTGTCCAAGTAATGTCTTGGTTCAGCCTTACCATTTCATCCTTAAAGTCTGTTACTTTCACAAACCAGCTGGACATCGCCTTATAAATCAAGGGGGTATCTGTGCGCCAACAATATGGATAGGCGTGTGTGATTTGTTCTTTCTTCACTAACAGGCGGTGTTCCTTTAACCAGTTGATAATATCTTCGTTGGTATCAAAAACTTGACGTCCTTGATAGTCGGGAACTTCAGCGGTAAAGCAACCCGCTTCATCCACAGGACACACCACTGGAAAATCAGGGGAAACTTTCATGCAGGCATCAAAGTCTTCTGCCCCGAAGCCCGGTGCAATATGTACCATCCCTGTACCATCTTCGGTGGACACAAAGTCGCCTGAAATAATCTTAAAGCATCCTTTTTCTTTTAAGTTGGCGAAATAAGGGAACATGGGGGTATAGGATTTGCCCACCAATTCTTTTCCTTTGATTGTGGCGACTTGGGTGGCATGTTCCAATTGTTTGGCGTAGCGTCCCTTTAAACCTTCAGCTAACACATATTTTTCCCCATTTTCTTCCATCACAGCGTAATCAATATCTTCACCGACAGCAATCATCAAGTTGGAGGGCAAAGTCCAAGGGGTTGTTGTCCAGACCAACAAATTCATGCCATTTTCCAGCTTGAACATCATGGTGATGGCGGTATCGGTTTTATCGCGATAGGCTTGAGCGACTTCAAAGTTGGACACAGTTGTTTGGGCAGCCCAAGAATAAGGTTGCACGCGATAACCTTCGTAAATCAAGCCTTTATCATATAATGCTTTGAAGTTCTGAATCACGGATTCCATAAAGGTTAAATCCATGGTGCGATATTCTAAATCAGGGTCCACCCAACGGCCAATTCGATGAAATAAGTCTGTGAAAATGCCAGTGTATTTTAAAACGTCCTGACGACAATAATCATTAAATTTTTGAATGCCGAATTCTTCAATAGCTTTATGGCCGGAAACACCCAAAGCCTTTTCAGCGGCCATTTCGGCGGGCAGTCCATGGCAGTCCCACCCAAAGGGGCGTTCCACTTTTTTACCCAGCATTGTTTGAAAACGCGCAATAGTATCTTTTACATAAGACACAAAGATATGTCCATAATGGGGCTGACCATTGGCAAATGGAGGGCCATCATAGAACACAAATTCGTCGCCATCTTTACGTTTGTCTTTGACTGATTCAAAAATTCGTTTGTCGTCCCAAATTCGTAAAATTTCCTCTTCCATTTGGGAAAAGTTCATCTTTGCGTTCAGTTCGGGATAGTATTTTTGTTTATCAGTCATCGCTTGTTTTCCTTTCTTTTATTGACTAAAACCTGGTTTTCTATTATGCGCTATTTTTATAAAAAAAGCAAGAAATTTTTTTTTAAAAAAAGTCTTGACATTTGTTTTTCTATATGTTAAGTTGTGGAAGAGATTATTATATTGGTAAGGAGGGAAAATGGCTACACAACATAATAAAAAGCAATCAGGAAGAACTCTTTTAGAGATGATATCGGTATTGGTTGTTATCTCAATATTGATATTAGCCTCTTTGTTAGGATATAACACTCTTCGCGATCGTTCAAAACGTCAAGAAACAATTAAAACAATTACTGAATTAGCAATCAGATATAAAGCCACTCCGATTAAAAGAGAACCAGGGGAAGAAATTCCTGTAAGACATGTTTATCCTGTTCCAACTTCAATGCGTTCAGGAACAGGTTTGAAGGCCGCTGATGGGAATGGTCAAATTTATTTGAAAGCGGGGGTGGATACATCCTCTTTCTCTGTTTTTGCAGCCAATATTTTAAACGGGACCTGTCGGGAATTGTTGGAAAGCGGAAATTATGAAGCTGTTGTTTATTCTTTTGAAGGAAAAGAAAGAACCATTTCTAAGGAAGCTTTGAATAAATCTGACAAAAAAGATGCTATCATTAGAAGCATTTGTGGAGAAGGTGCTATTACTTCCAGTGTTCAATTGGTTTTTGGAAATCAATGTACTAGAGAAGGCTATTATTATGCAAATAATTGCCATGGATGTCCAAATAACCAATCTGAAGATATTTATGGGGATTGTTGCGAAAGTCTAAACGCTTGCGGTGTTTGTCGTTGTCCGAATGAAGGTGTTTGTGATACCACATCAAAAGAATGCGTAGAATGTACGAAGCATTCGGATTGTAAAAATCCTTCCAAGCCTAAATGTGATCCAGATACCCAAAGCTGTGTCGAATGTTTGGAAAAAGAAGATTGTGCAGGTAAAGGAGAAAATTACAAATGTGATTTAAGTACCCATACTTGCACAGAGTGTAAGGAAGAATATGGTGTACAATGGAATGACACCTTAGGAATTTGCGATTGTGGGATACGTTTGGCTTCGGGTGCTCAATGTTCACCGGATAACAATTGTTGTCAATTGGGTTTAGCTTGCCGTCGTTTTGCTGAGGATGTTTATAAATGTTCTGAATGTGAAACACATCCAGATTGTACAAATCCGGATTATCCTGTGTGTAAAGACAATACTTGTCAAAGATGCCCGACACCTCCGACAAAAAATGGAGACGAATGTTATTCTTTCTGCGATGCTTGTCCGGCAGATATCGGTTTGACATGCGGTACTGAGGAGGAATGTATCTGTAGCGGAGAAGGACTTTTCCAACACTGGCATGCAACCAAAGAAAAATGTGTTCAATGCTTGAAGAATGATCATTGTGCAGGAACAGATACACCTTGGTGTGATCCTTCTGACAATGAATGTAAAAAATGCAACAGCAATTATGGGACTGGTGGTACTTTTGAATGCCCCAGTAATTTGCCATGGTGTGATGCAGGAACTTGCAGAGCTTGTTCTGAACATGAAACAAATAAATATTGGTCTGATGAAAAGAAACAATGTGTGCAATGTCTAGAAAGTGTACATTGTCCGGAAAATCAAGCTTGTATGACACAAGAAGAGGGTAGAAAATATACTTGTGTTCCTTGTAATACCCCAAGTCCAGGTTATCAAAATACCAACTTATATCCTCTTGGCATTCGTGTTAAAGATGCCCAAAGTTGCTATTGCCCTGTCGATTATTCGCGTAAAATAGGTTCAACAGCAACTTCTGGAGGAACTTATGATGGTGGTAACTGGTATTGCGGCCAAGGCTGTTCAAATTCTTATAGTTGTGCAGAAGATCATTATTGTTCCAATGGTTCTTGTATTCCTTGTGCAAATGGTTGGTACAGAAAATCCTATATGCCATCATATTGTTTACCATATTCTGAATGCGCAGAGGGTGAATGCTGTTTAAAGGAAGAAACCTGGAAAAACGGAAAGTGTGAAGCACCTTGCGGAGCAGCTGATACCAAAGAAAAGTGTCAAGAATGTTTGCTGAATAATATGCAACAAACGTGTGAACATTCTGCAACAAACTGTCAAAAAGACTGCGAAAATAAAAAGAAAACTTGTAAGGATAAATTTTCAAAGACAGGTAAATGGAAAAATGGGAAATGCCAAGCACCTTGCGAAAATAAAACATCTGAATCTGAATGTTATGTTTGTTTGCAAAATGCGCATAATGCCAATTGTAATGTAGAAGAAGAAACCTGCAATGCTGATTGTGCTTCAGAAAAAAACTCTTGCATTTCTAATTACACAACAGAGGGACTTTGGACAAAAGGTAATTGCGAGAATAAATGCGGTCCAAATCAAGTTCTTTTACAATATAACAATGGCTATAATACTTGTGGTTCTTATGCTTGCGTTGATGTCATCAGTAAAAATCAGTTGATTCAAAAGACTGGCATTTTTAATGGCCGAAAATTTTATCTTCCACCTGTTGAAGGTTATTGGGATATCCCAAAATACCGTATGACCCATGAATCCGCAGCTCGTTTTTGTGAACACTATGGTTTACATTTAGCGTCAGTGAATGAAGCCTGCGCCAAAGACTATGCCTACGATTCCGGATGGGATTGTCCAAATTTCGTGAACTATCAAAATTGGTTTTCATTCAATGGGATTAATTATCACCTAAGTCAATGGGGTGGATCAATTACATATGATGGAGGAATGGGGACATTCTGGTTAGCTGACAACTCAGGAGATGTTGCTTTGCGCGTAACTTATTCTTGCGGAAATAACCACGTTTCTCATAGATGTAATAACTATTATCCGTTGTGTACAGATTAAAAAAGGAGGAGAAAATGAAAAAAATATTATTAACATCAGTTCTTTGTTTATGCTCATTTGCGGCATTTGCCGAAGAATGTGCATATGCACCGGAACAAGAGATTGTTCGTTCTGCTGAAAATTTTAAGGAAATATCAGCATTAGGAACTAATTTTGATCCCAATAAAAAATATCCTTGTGGTGGAACTTTGCCACAGTTGGCCGTTTTGCGGGGTAATTTAGATACATTGGATTATCTGCAATCTTATGGGGCTGATTATAATGCCATGGTTTCTTTAAAAGGTTTTGAAATTCCTGGTGCACCAAATGAAATTCCATTTCCTTTGTTTGTGGCACGTTATGCACCCAATTCACCTATTGTAGATGTGATGTTGAACAGCGGTGTAAATTTTAAAGTTAAAGATTCTTTGGGACATGATGCTATGTGGTATTTTGAAAGAAATCCCGTCTTGCGTCGCAGTTATTTGACCAAAAAAGGCATCGAAGAACTGATTCCTATGAAAGAAAGATTGAGAAAATTAGGTGCTAAAATATAAAAAAAGCCCCTTTTAAAAGGGGCTTTTTCGTTATCTTAATTTATCCTTTTCTTTATCATAAAAGTCACGTGCTTCTTTAATAAGTTTGAGGGCATCATCAGGCCCTAAAAAGTTTTTAATCTTTACTGTCTTTTTTTCCAAAATCTTATAATCTTCAAAAAAACGTTTCAACATTTTTAACAGGTGAGGTGGCAACTGATTGATATGTGCATAACATTGATAAGCAGGATCATCTTCATGAATAGCAATAATTTTATCATCTGCTTGACCGCCATCGACCATCTTCATAACCCCGATCGGACGCGCCCGCATGATGCATAAAGGAGTTACCGGTAATTGTCCTAAAACCAAAATGTCCAAAGGGTCATTATCATCACAATAGGTTTGAGGAATAAAACCATAGTTTGCCGGATAATGAACCGCACTGTATAAGACGCGATCCACTTTCATTAAACCGCTGGGTTTGTCCAATTCATACTTAATTTGAGATCCTTTTGGGACTTCAATAATTGCTGGAACAATTTTAGGAAATTCTTTATATAATGAAACTTCATGCCATGGATGCATTTTTACTCCTTTGTTTGATAAGGCGTATTCTATGTCAGCAAAATTGATTTGTCAAGTAGATTCTTCAGAATCTTTTTCTTCTGTTTCTTCTGGAGTTGAAACAACAGGTTTTACCTTTTCAATAATAGCCCCAGGAAATTCCACTAAAATAGAGGCAATATCCGGTTGTTGCTTCAGATTATTTAAAACCTGCTGCTCTTTTTTTTCTTTAGCTTCATAAAGGGTAGGGGCACCTCCTGATTTTTGTAAATCTAAAACCCACAGATCACCTGTTAAATTCTGTAAAAATTTTGTGAGTTCCCCTGATAATGTTTTGGGAGCATTAGGGGCAAAAGAACAGGTAATTTTTTTATCAGCAATTTCAATTAAATGAATCATCCGTTCAATATGAAAAGCCAACATGCGTTCCCCCTTTTCACGAGCAAGTTTCGCTAAATCCGTTAATGAATTAAAAGGAATTGATTTTTCTGGAGTTGATGCCTCTTCCTTTAAAGGTGCTTTTTGTTGGGGTAGCACAGGTTGGGCAGATTTTAATTCGTTTAATAATTGGACAGGCGAAGAAGCAATTTCTGATAAATACGCTAATCGAACAATCAACATTTCTAAAGACAGAAGCGGAAAATCGGCCCGTTTGACTTCTTCAATCCCTTGGGTCAGCATTTGCCAAAGAGAGGTTAATGTTCCAACTGATAAACCTTCAGCCAGAGTTTTTAATGTTTTTTCTTCCGTGACGGTTAAACTTTCTGACAGTTTTTTATCAGGGACAGCCTTTAGACAAGTTAAGTCATAAGTAAGCCCCAGCAAATCCTGTACAATGGAAACAGGCTCTGCGCCGGAATTATATTGTGATTCTACCAATTCAAAGGCTTCTTTTGTGTTGGCAGATACAATCGCATTGTAAAGTTGGAACAGGCTGGACTTATTAGCAATTCCCAGCATTTGACGCACGGATTCCAAATTAGGTTTGCCAGACAAATGGGTCAAAGTTTGATCCAATAAAGAAAGAGCATCACGTACTGATCCTTCACCTGCTTTAGCTAATAATCTGGCTGCATCATCCGGCAGTTCCATTTTTTCGGCTGTTGCAATCTTTTGCAGATATTTTGCTAAGGGTTCTTCATCAATTCGGCGCAAATCAAACCTCTGACAACGTGATACAATTGTTACAGGGACTTTGCGGATTTCTGTTGTTGCAAAGATAAATTTCACACGTTCTGGTGGTTCTTCCAAGGTTTTAAGCAAAGCATTAAAAGCCGCCTTAGACAGCATATGGACTTCATCAATGATGTAGATTTTATAACGAGCTGCCACAGGATTATACTTAGCCCCTTCAATAATTTCGCGCACATTATCCACACCAGTATTGCTGGCAGCATCGATTTCGATCACGTCCATATCAGCATCATTGGATATATCAATACAGTGCCGACATTTACCGCAAGGATTAGGTGTCATACCCCCTTTGCCGTCTTCACCGATACAGTTCAATCCTTTGGCAATAATACGAGCAGAAGTGGTTTTTCCCACCCCGCGAATACCAGTTAGCAAATAAGCTTGAGCCAACCGGTTTTGTTGGATTGCATTGGTAATTGTTTGGACGAGCGTTTCTTGGCCAAGAAGATCTGAAAAAATTTGGGGTCTGTATTTACGAGCAAGCACTTTTGAAGTCATCGGCATCTCCTGTTGGCAACGGTACAGTGGAAGGGGAACGACCCGTCAATCAAAGGATGGTATGCTTTCTTTCGAACCTGAACCGCTGGCCAAAGTCGGCGCCCGCACCCTTCCGAAAAAAATACTACAAAATTCCCTCAAAAAAGTCAAGTTTTATTTTGAAATTTCTTCCAAGATTTCTTCGGCACCAGCTTGATAGATTTTGTTATCTTCGGGTGATAAGATTTCCAATAACTTGTTTAATCCGCCTACATGTTTTTTTTCATCTTCTGTAATCTCGGCTAAAGCTTTGATCACCATTCTGTTATTCGTATTTTCCATAATTTGTTGATACAATTGAATTGCTTCGTATTCCCCTGCAATCGAAAATTTGATTGAACGTAAAATTTCCACTGGGCTCAATTTACGGTTAGGACTGTAAACATTTCGAATCGTATTAAAATCTGCCATTTATCCTCCTTGGTTATAGGAATAAAATAGGAAAAGGAAGGCATTTTTCAATTATCCGAAAGGATGGGCTGGACAAAAAAA
>JAGCFA010000026.1 GCA_017650375.1 Alphaproteobacteria bacterium
GTTGTCCTTTCGCATAAGGTAAATCCCCCGGAAGTTGGAAAAATACCCCACCAAAAAACAAACTTTTTTATAAGCAATTGATTCTGAATGATTCTTTTTCATTTTTCTGTCATCCATATTTCCTTTCATTTGGTCGCCACATGTGGTAAAAACCCCAGAGAACGGAAAAATTTCTCCAAAATTTTCATTTTTTTGTTGTCCTTTCGCATAAGGTAAATCCCCCGGAAGTTGGAAAAATACCCCACCAAAAAACAAACTTTTTTATAAGCAATTGATTCTGAATGATTCTTTTTTTATTTTTGCTCATCACTATCTCCTTTTGTTTGGTAGCCACATGTGGTAAAAATGCTAAAAGTCGAAAAACGGTCTCAAAAATTTTCATTTTTTCATTCTCCTTTCACATGTGGTAAATTCCCGGAAAACGGAAAAATTTCCCAAAAATTTTCAACTTTTTTATAAGTTATTGATTTTCAATGATTCTTTTTTCGCTGTTTAACTCCTTTTGTTTGGTTGCTACAAAAGGTAAAGAGTCAAAAAGTCGGAAAATGTGCCCCCGGCAAATAAAAAAATTTTAATGAAACCGTTTGGATAACAAAAAAGGTGCCGAATTCGACACCATAAATTTTCAAATTATCAAAATTTAACGGAATACATTCCTTGGGCAGTTGAAACTATCACTTATGTTCTTTTACCAGCTTTTCATAATCAGCCAGAGCAGATGTTATTTGTTCAATCATTTCTTTTGTCTTGGTTGCAGAAATTCCTATCCTTTGTGCTTCAATGATTAAATCATCATCAGTAATATCAATGCCTTTTTGGTTGACCATGGCGGTTTGTTCACCGTTAATACCGGCTGATTTCGTTAAGTCATAAGCCGGTGCCAGTTTCCAGTTTTTGTTTTCATCAAGCATAAAACTGAAGTTTTTGCTGTGATCATCTTTGTTGCCGGCTTTGACGTTGAATATCATCAAACGAACCATTTGTTCAACATCTTGGTTGTTTTTGGTTAAAAGTTTGGTGAGTTTTAATAAGCTTGCATAGTCAAGGCTGGCTACTCTGAAATCTGCATTGAGCAAACCACAGGCCGAGTGAATATGTATTTTTTGGTTGCCGATACGGTCAAAACGTTTAACCCCGAAATGTCCGTAACTGGTCTTTGAAGGAAAAAGGTATGTTTCAGGCATTACAATTCCGGCATTTTTAGCAATCAGCGAATAAACATATTCATGTAAACCGATATCTTTACGGTCTTTTCTGTTGGAAAATTTAATAAGCCAATGAGAAAAACCGGTTGGAACTTCATTACCGCCATGTATAATTTTGTTTTTATTATCGGAAACAAGGGCTGTTATTTTTGGACGAGCACCACCGGAGGAACCGTTTAATTTCAACAAGTCGTCCAACATTTGACCTGTATGCCCCTCTAAGATGATATCGGCATCATCAGCCAGAGAATCTAATTGAACTGTGAAATCTTCAAAATCTTTACTTTCGGCAGGCTCATATTCCAAGGCACCGAAAGGATTTGCACCAATGAGCGAAAGTCTGTCAAGCGGTTTAATTGTATCATAAGACAGGCCTTTTTGATGTAATTTTCTATCAAGCAATAAACATCCCCAGCCATCCGGCAAACTATCATTAAAAAGTCCGAACAAACCGTCGAAAAGCGCGTAATCACCTTCAAATACCTCGTTTTTTAGCGGCAATTTGAAAGGAGAAACATCTATTCCTTCGGCAATAAATTCAGGCGTATACTGAAAAAAGATACGACGATTTTCGGCAGCCAAAATTCCCATAAACAACCGTTTCCCGTAGGCATTGTAAAAAACATTCAGTTTCATTTGATTGATCCTCTTTTCTTGGGTTTAGCCTCACCGGTAAATAGGGATACCGGTTTATTATTGTTTTCAAACAAGCGGTCACATTCATCTAAACAATCTAAAACAAGTGCGATATTTAACAAAGACACAAACGAGATTTCTCCCGTTTTTTCAAATCGTTTGAGTGACGGAGTGCTCATGCCGGCACGCAAAGCAAGTCCGGCTTGGGTCAGATTTTGCGCTAATCGCCTCTCTTTAAGGCGGGAGGCTATTTCAAGCGAAACTTCTTTCGGTGTTTTTAATGATAAAGACATTATATTATCCTTTAATGCTTATTTTATCTATTTATGTATAATATATTATCTTTTACAAAAAGTCAAGAAGTAAGTAATTTTTCATACCTTTAAAAAGATACCGGCCAGACCGGTCTGAGCTAGTATCTATCAGGGTTTCCCGTATTTCCGGGCTTTCTTAAAATTTAAAATCCGAGTGGGTCCTATCCTCCACCATATAAAAGCCTCTTCTTGATGAAGAGGTTTTTTTGTTTTAAATTTTAAGGTGCGATTTTAGCGCAATTTATACCCTCTATATCCCTTATTTTCCGGCACTTTCCGGTTTTCTATGTATTTACTTTATGAGCTCTTTTATGCGGTGGTCTGGTCGCGTATCTCTGTGATATCCAGGCAGTCCATAAAAAATGATACCGAAAAAGATACTTTTGGAATGGACACATTAGGTTAAATTATAGTGGTTGTCGCTATAAATAAGAAAATAGTTTTTTGATGAATAAGTCTTGACTTTTCTTCAAAAATAATATATAAATAAATTTACATACTTATCAAAAGGATGGATATGGAATACGAAAATTTCGGATCTTATTTAAAAGAATTACGACTGCAACACACTCCTCCGATGACGCAGGAGCAGCTTGCCGATGCAATAGGACGAGGGAAAATGACTATTTGTCAATTTGAGCAAGGTAAAAATGCTCCGCCTCAGGGAAAATTGCTCAATTTGATAATTAATGCACTTGAAATA
>JAGCFA010000027.1 GCA_017650375.1 Alphaproteobacteria bacterium
CTGGTAGAAGCCGAAGCAACTGTTCCTTTATCCAAATTGATAATATCAACATGAGCCCCCCAATTCCAACCAATACCCGCATTATAGCCAAGGGTAGAACGCCAAGATTGAGAATTAATTATCCGTCCAACAGCAATATTTTTATGATCTATAGCTGCAATATCCTTTCCAATGGTTTCACCCGACCATGTGATGTGAGTATTCCCCCAACGAGGTAAATCTGGTCCTGGCATAAAAACACGCGATTTAATAGGACCATCATAGCGCCGTTCTTCACGACCAAATTCAGAAGAAGATGATGGTTCTTCTATTTTAATCAGCCCTTTTGATTCCAAAATTTTAAAGGCCAATTCCTTATCTTTTTGTTCCAACGCGGTAAGCAATTTTTTCTGCCAATCCTCCCCTAGAGAGGACAAAATACGCTCGTGTTCGGCCTTTTTCTGTTTTCTCGCCTTTTGTAATTCTAATGCTTTTTGGAATTCTTTATATTTTTCCAGTTTTTCTTTATAGACTTTTGATTTTGGGGCATAAATAATGTATCTATCTCGTATCAAAGGCGGACAAATCATTTCCATTCCCTTCTGATCCTGATAAGGCAAGACGATTTCTTTTAGGTTAGGCAATTTTGATAAGGCTTGAATATCTTCTAAAGACACAGAAATATCCTTATTTTCATGATTATCAAACTGCAATTCTTCCAAAGAATCCATTGATGCCAAAATTTTAATATCTTCATGACTTAGTTGATTAAAAACACGCAAGAATTTTAATTTTTTAAATTTGGAAATTATCCGAATGTGCTCATCAGAAATATTGTTTGTAATGCGAGGAGGAGCACAATCTGGTAAGATTAATTTTTCAACATTCGGACATAATTCAGTTGCCAAATAGTCTAGATCTTTAAGATTGATTTCCAAGTTATAAGTGGAATTTTCATCCAAATGCTTCATCCTATCTTCTCCCCCATACCAAAGCCTTATGCGCTTAACAGAGGCTAAAATATCCCGTGCGAGTTGACGCATTTTTGGATTCTTTGTCAATGGGGAATGAAGCATAAAATCTTCCGCTTCTTTAAGATCCAAAATATTTGGATCATAATAATCGTCAAACCAAAGCCATCTTAAGTGAGAATAAATCAAATATTCATCTTTCCACCCCTTACATTTTGAAAAAAGAGAACAGGCTTTCGGGGATAAACTTTTCACCCATTCCCATATTTCTGGCGTCAATAATTGATCCTGATTTTTTTGTACAACATCTGAATTTAAAAGAATCTCCTTATTCGTATCATTCCAATCCATCAGAAGATTTATGACAGACTTTTGCCCACGACGGACATAATCGGGAACCTGAATAAGTAAATCTTCCACCGTTGCATATGCCAAAAGATCCCGTAAAAATTTGGGGTTTCCTTCGGCCTTTGCCAAAACAGTTAATCCTTTTTCATTTTTAGCACTTAAATCTGCTTCTGACAACAGTTTTTTATAGCGTTGCTGCCTTACTTCATCTTTAGGATACCCCTCTCTATCCATTATATAAAACAAACTGTCCGCAGCTGATTTTGTTCTTTTTGATGTTGATTCTGTCATTTTCTACCTCCTTATTGCGGAAAAACCTGATAGTTCACCTGGGCAGGTTTACGTTGTGTATAGTGGCGCCGTTCCATACATTTTTGATAATCATCATAGTCCACCGACCAATCCCCTGAAACATAATTAACGTGGACTGGCATTGCCCCAGGATAAGGAATAAATTGAGCCCATATTCCATTTTCAGAATTATTATCAAACCGGAGTTTCAATTCTTCCGGACGACCAGGCCATCCTGGCCATTCAAACGGCCATTTATCTGCTTCTAACATGCACTCTCTATGATCTTTAGCAAACCAAGCAACCCCCGTATTGGGACGTTCCCAATAAAAGAGTTTCTGTCCTTGGCGATCATCCCCTTGGACAAAGTAACAACCTCCTAAAAGAAAAAGACTTATCAGTGCAATTTTTTTCATCTTTCCTCCTTTAAAAATCTAAATCTCGGTAATGTTCCGAAGGCAAAATACCCGCCACATTATCGTTTAACAATGGGTTGAAAGTCGGACGAGATTTCATTTTAGCATACCATGTAGCCGCTTCTTGATTTTTTCCCCAATCCAATTCCCCCAGATAATCCAAAATGGATAAATGTGCCATCGCTGCCAAATCAGCAAAAGACAGAGTTCTGCCCCCCAAATAAGCCCGACGCCCAGCCAGCCAATCAATATATTTCAGATATTTGGCCAAATTTTCACGTCCAATCCGAATCATATTTGAATTGGGGGCTTCTTTCGTTTGAATCACTTTTACAACACGTTCCAACAAAATAGGATAAACTGCATCCTGATAAAACACTCTGTCAAACCATTCTGTCAAGCGGCGAATTTCTGCCCGACCACGTGGTGTTTCCCCCAATAAATTAGGGGTTAATTTAATTTCATTAAGATATTCACAAATTGCATTTGCTCCAGATAATGTATGACCATCTGGTTCAACAAAAAGAGGAAGTGTCCCCAACGGATTTTTTTCCAAAAAAGCTGGGCGCCTTTCCCATGCTCTTTCTAAAATAAGCCCTACCGGAATCCCTTTTTCGAGCAGGGTTAACCGTACACGCCGGCAAAACGGATCTAACGGATAATGATATAAGATTGCTCTATCAGCCATTTTTCCCCTCTCCTGCTAATTTTAAAAGGCTAGAAGCCACCTTTTCAGAAGGCGATTCAGCCTCGTTTAAACCCAATTTTTCTAAGCTGGGTAAGACTTCCTGTTTCGGATTTTGAAAAAGATCTTCTGATGTTTGAGTCAATTTTTCAACTGTACAATTTTCCTGCAAAAGCTCTGGAATAACCGCTTTATCCTGCAACAAATTAATCAGATTCACATATTTAATTTTAAGAACACGACGAGCTAAAGCTGCTGTCAGTACATTCAAGCGATAGGCAATAAGATGGGGGACTTTTGCCATAGCAAGTTCCAAAGATACTGTCCCGCTGGCCGCAATCGCAATATTAGCAGCAGCAAAAGCATTATAACGCGCCTGCTCACCCAAGATGATAGCGTGAGGAACTTTCCAATCCTTTAATTGTTTGGTAATTTTATCGGCCACTGTTTGAACCGTTGGAATAACTACAAACAAATTTGGATGTGTTTCGGATAACTGTTCAGCCGTTTGCATAAATAAAGGCAATAAAGATTTAATTTCATTTTTACGAGAGCCAGGAAGAAGCGCCAAAACGGGCGCTTGTTTGGTCAAATTGTATTGAGAGCGAAACTTGTTGGCATCGCCTTTATCCGCACCGCCTTCTATCACAGGATGCCCAACAAAAGTGGTCGGTAAGCCATAAGGAGTAAAATAATCTGGTTCGTTAGGAAGCAAACAAAAAAGATGGTCTATCCACTTTGGTAAAACTTTAGTGCGTCCTTTATTCCATGCCCACACTTGTGGGGCCACATAATGTGCATGCGGAATATCAATATTGTTTTTCTTTAATAGTTTATGCACGCGAATGGAAAACGAATAGGAATCAATCGTCAAAATCACATCCGGTTGAATTTGTTTGATATCCGTTATAATTTCATTTAGATGACGTAAAATTTTGGGAATGGAAGGAATGATTTCCATAAGCCCCATCACAGCCAAATCCTTGATGTCAAAAAGGGAATTAATACCTTCAACCTGCATGGTTTCTCCCCCAACACCATAAAAGGCAATATCGTTGTTCGTTTGGCGTTTCAGAGCACGCATTAAACGGGAACCCAGTAAGTCCCCTGATGCTTCCCCTGCCACCAAATAAACTTTGACTGTCACGCCTTCACCCCCACGATAAAAATACCCAGTTGATTGGCGAGTTTTACCGTTTGTTCGCTTTGAGAAATAAGAACGCCACCCGCCTGAATCGCAATCCCCACAAAGCCCGCATTTTTAACAGCTTGAACAGTTTGAGGACCAATAGTGGGTAGATCCATTCGGCGATCTTGCTGAGGCTTGGTCATCTTTACCAAAACACCACCAGCGCCTTTGCGCTTTAAATCAGCAGAACGACGGACAAGAGCATCGGTTCCTTCAATGCCTTCCACAGCCAAAACAAGTCCTTGTTGCACGATAACAGACTGACCTACATCCGCTTTTCCCAAAAGTTTGGCAACTTCAACCCCACGTTTAATATCGGCTTGATCCTGTGGACGTGGTACTTCATAAGTATACACCCCTTCTTTAGCAAGGAGATGGGGCAAGATTTCATCAATGCCAACCACTTTGAAGCCCTCTGATTCAATTTCTTTAGCAATACCGCGCAACAGACTATCATCCCCAGATTTTTTCTTAAGGTGTGCGATGGCTTTCATCCCACGAAAATCTGGGAACAAACCAACAAAAGAAGGACGCTTTACAGCACCAATCATCACGATTTCTTCAACCTTTTCTTTTTTCATCAAACGGAAAGCTTTCCCAACGGCACCTAAACGCACCCAAGCCATGGGAAGCGCTTTATCAAATTCTTTGGGATTGGCATGACCTTTAAGCCCCAACACAAAAAACGGCCGATGCATGCGCTCACATGCTTCAATTAAAGCATGTGGTAAAGCACCAGATCCTGCAATAATCCCGAGTTTCTTCATGCTTTTTTCTCCGGTTGCATAATCCCATTTTTAGAGGGGTTTTGACAGAAAGTAATGACTTTTCCGATAAGGGGGTGCTCTGCGTATTCGGCAGCCACCTTTTGCAAGCGTTCGGAAAAGATTCCTTCGCCCATAAAGAGTTCTTTATAAGCCTTGGAAAGTTCCATCACTAACTTTTTATCCACACCAGCACGTTGCAAACCAACCAGATTGAGCCCAGCCAAGCCATCACGCATCACTATACCAAACGGAATGACATCGCGCGCCACACCAACCATTCCACCAATCATAGCACCTTCGCCAATGTGAGTGAATTGCAAAATACCAGCCATCGCGCCAATAATCGCACGATTACCGACAACTACATGGCCTGCAAGTCCGGCATTATTACTCATCACAATATCATCCCCGACAATACAATCATGGGCAACATGAGATCCCACCAAAAACCAGTTGCGCGACCCAATAGTCGTTATTTTTTGATCCACATCTGAGCCTGTGTGTGCGGTAAAGTGTTCACGAAAAACGTTATCATCCCCAATACGCAATTTCAGATCAGTCGCTTTGTTACGTTTGTGCTGACAGGGAAGTCCTAATGAGGCAAAGGGGTATAAAGTATTTCCCTTGCCCAGCACTGTATCCCCTGCAATCACATTATGCGACATCAGGCGTGTGCCTGCCCCGATTTTGACTTCAGGTCCAATTGTACAAAAAGGACCAACTTCTACATCATCGGCAAGTTCTGCCTTTTTATCAACAATACTGGAAGGATGAATTTTTGTCATAACTTAACCTTTCTTCAAAAACCTTTTCCAAAATCCTATTTTAACATCAGCAATGACTTGGGCTGTTTTCTTTTTGGTAAGTCCCCGCAAAGCCACCACTTGACGCATAAATTCATGGCCTTCCTGCGCCGGAGCACCCATCATTTTCTTCATGGGTTCCACATTGGCAATAACACCAGATTGGGCTGCAATTTGAGCCCCTGAGCCAATTTTAAGATGTCCTGCATAACCTGCCTGCCCACCAGAGACAACACCATCGCCGAATTCACAGCTGCCGGCTATCCCGTTTTGGGCGACAATCACGCAGCAACGTCCCAATTTGACGTTATGAGCAATTTGGCAAAGGTTATCAATGCGGCATCCTGACCCGATTTCGGTATCACCCATTGCACCACGATCTACTGTTGTGCAAGAGCCGATTTCCACATCATCCCCGATAATCACACGCCCCAGTTGTGGGCATTTTTGAGGGCCTTTGGTAGGGCTCATTGCAAAACCAAAACCATCTTGTCCCACTTGAGCACCTGGATAGATATAAACTTTGTGTCCTGCAATACAGTGCGACACTGTGGCATTAGCCCCAACGGTACAAAGCATGCCCATCTGGACACCTTCTTCAATAACAGCATTGGCATGAATATCACAGCCGTCACCCAGTACCACATCTTTTTCAATAACAGCACCAGCTGCAATTCGGCACCCTTGACCAATTTTGGCAGTTGGATCCACATGAGCGGCAGGCGAAATGCCTGCTTCAAAAACACGTGGGTAGAAAGCCGAAGCAACCAAACCATAAGAACGATGAGCATCTTGGGAGACAAGCGCAATTGTCCCAGAGGGCACAAATTCTTTGAACTTTTCCGGCACAATCACAGCCCCAGCTTTGGTGTTTTTCAATGCTTCCCGAACAGAAGGGATAAATGCCCAAGACACATCGTCAGGGGTAGCTTTTTCCAAATCAGCCACATCTTGAAAAGTTTTGTTGGCATCCACGCCTTCGGGCAAAACCACTTCCCCCACTTCAGCGATTTTAGAAAGTGTCAATCCCCCTTCGATTTTATGAAAAAATTTGGGATCTGCCATCTTAGCCCCCTAATTTTGCAGGATCAGGATAAGGAACAGAAACCACCAACTTATCCAAATTTTTAACAAAAGTATCGGTCATATCGGCCTTTGTATCCACATAAATAACATTTTGAACGGGCAATAATACCTTGACGCACTTTTCTTTAGCTGTCTTTTCAATAGCCTCAGCAATTTCTTTTTCTGCTGACTTTAAAGCCATTTGAGAGGCAGCAACAATCCGTTCTACTGCTGGACGATATTTTTCCTGAATCGCAGCAAAACGTCGTTGCAAAGAAACCACTTTCTTACGATATTCTTCAGGGTTCATTGTCGCTTTTTTCTTTTCCAATTCTGCATATTCTTTTTCAAGGCCTGTAGAATCTGCCACGATTCTGAGCTGAATTTGTTCTTCGTATTTTTTTTGTTCGGCAATCACAGATTGATAAAGCTTAGCTTTTGATTGAGCGACTGAGAAATTAATTACGCCGACTTTGGGACAAGTGGTTACACACCATGCCCATCCTAAAACAGCCGCACCAACTAAAAGACCAGCAGCCAAACGTACTTTTTTATTTGAATAAATTTTCTTTAATGTTTTCATATTAGAATCCTTTCCCAAAGTTAAGTCTGAACACACGTGTTTTATCAAATTTTTCTTTCACCAAGGGATACGTGAAGTCCAGATTAATGACTCCCATCGGTGATGTCCATAAAATTCCTGTTCCTACACCCACACGAATTTTATTGGAATAATAGGTATTCGCTTTATTATATTCATCCGGCTTGCCTATGTAACCAGCATCTGTAAAGAGTTTTCCTTTGATTCCCATTTCCTTTGGTAATCCCAATGGAAATGAAAGTTCTGCACTGGCTGTGGTGTACCAGTTGCCACCCAAAGCGTCATCAGAATCAATTTCTCTGGCACTCACGCCCCCGTATTCAAATCCACGCAATGAGGCATCACCCAAGAAATAACGATCATTGATACGTACTTTTTGTCCACCCCACCCCCAAACACGGCCAGCATCAGCTCGCAACGAGAAAACAACATCTTCCGTCAACGAAAAATAACGGATTCCCATCAAATTGATGTTATAGTACTTACTATCTCCACCAAAACCAGCCACATTCACACCAAGCGAAGTATAATACCCCGTTGTAGGATCAATTTTGCTGTCACGTTTGTCATAAATCAATTCCTGTCCGATTAAAGAAACAATCGTCTTTCCTTTTTGTTGACGAATGGCTGTTCCTGCATCTGAATCCAAGTTTGTGATGTTATCCTGACGCAATGTGTAACGAGCGACATGACGTAAATTTTCGGTATAATTCCAACCAAAATGAACCGTTCCCCCTATTGTTTCGTATTCATAAGAAGAAGAATCCGAATTATCCCGAGTTGTGCGGAACAAATCTATACCAGCTGTTAAATCATATCCTAAAAAATACGGGTCTGTCAGACCAACGGTATATTGCGTTTCTTTTTGGCTGAGCATTACATTGATATTCGCAATATTCCCCGTTCCCAAAATATTACGTTCCACAATGCCCGTTTCGAACATCATCCCATCATAAGAAGACCAACCAACCCCAATATTAAAAGCACCCGTTGATTTTTCCGTCACAGACATATTTACATCCACCAAGGAAGGGTCTTCTGGAACAGGTGAGGTTTGTAAATCCACTTGAGAAAAGTAATCCAAATCAGTGACACGTTGTTTTGAACGACGCAATTTCGCTGCATTAAAAACATCTCTTTCTTTTAAACGAAACTCCCGTCGTATTACTTCATCTTTTGTACGTGAATTCCCAACAATATTGATTCGATGAATACGTACCTTTTCCCCTTCTGTCACACGAAAAACAAGACTGGCTGTCCCTTCTTTTTCGTTTTTAATGATATCCGGTGTCACATTAGCTGTCTTATGGCCAGCATCCACTAATGTATCAGTCATTGCTTCCACAGATTTGTCGACTAAATCTATATTAACAATGTCACCTTCGGTTAACAGAATTTCCTTTTTCAAATCCAATTTTTTATTAAAATCAGGAAGACTGACTTGAATATCTATATTCTTGACATGATACTTTTTCCCTTCTTCCACTTGAAGTGTCAGAACAAAGCCTTCTTTATCTGGTGTCAATTCTGCCATTCCTTGGACCACACGCATATCTAAATAACCGTGTTGTAAATAAAAACGGCGCACAAGTTCCTGATCGTAATTAAAGCGGTCTGGATCATAGGTGTCCGTTGATGAAAGGAAACGATACCAAGCTTTTTCTTGTGTCATCATTTTTTCACGTAAGATGGAAGAAGAATATGTTTTATTCCCCATAAATTTGATTTCCCTGACATAGGCTTTTTGACCTTCTTTAATTTCAAAAACAATGTCTACACGATTTTGATCTTGTTTGATAATTTTAGGTTCTATTACGGCAGCAAAACGCCCATGTCGTTTATAAACTTCCATTAAACGAGCAGCATCTTTTTCCAATTTCCGTTTCGTATAAACATCACGTGATTTGAGCATTACCTCACTTTTTAATGCGTCATCATCTAAGGCTTTATTTCCTTCAAAATAAACTTCATGAACAATCGGATTTTCTTCAACATTAATACCAACAACCCCATCATTCATCTCAATTTTTACATCGGAAAAAAGTTTTGTTGCAAACAAAGTTTTTTGGGCTTCGTCCAAATTTTCTTCAGAAATATCCTGTCCTTTTTCAAGGTGCAAATAATTCATCACTGTTGAATTTTCAATCCGTTGTGTTCCTGAAATATGAATATCCTTCAAAATTTCAGCTTGAGCCGACATACTCATCAACGCACAAAAAGCAAGACCGTATTTTAATTTTTTCATCCTATTATCCTTTGAAAAATACGCGGGATATCCAGCACCATAGAATAAACAAAAATAAGCATCAGGATACCAAATCCTCCCCACACAAAAGCATTTTCAACCTTTTCCGGAATTGGACGACGGAAAATGGCTTCTAAACCATAAAAGAATAAATGTCCTCCATCCAAAACAGGAATCGGCAATAAATTCATTAACCCAACTGCAATCGATACATAAGCAATAAAGGACAGCAAACTAATCAAACCGCCGATTAACGCATCCCCTGCAGCTTCTGCAATCCCTAAAGGCCCTCTTAAATCACGCGCTTTTCGATGTCCTGTTAAAACCTGCCAGAGATAGGACAAACTGTCACGAGATGTTGTCCACAAAGTAACCCCAGCTTCAGAGACAGCACCAATAAAACTCAACCGTGGCCCTTCTTGGATTGCTGTTGCAGATGCTTTAACACCTAACATAGCCGGCCCGTCTTTCGTTTCCTTTAAAGGTTCCAGTGTTAGAGTTTGTTCTGCGCCATTACGTTCCAAAACGATACTCAATTCTTTGGCATAATCTGTCAATTGAACAGAACGCCGAATATCCATAAAAGAATTGATTTTTTTACCGTTCACAGAAAGAATTTTATCCCCAGCCATAATCCCCGCTTTTTCAGCTGCGGAGTCTGGCATCACTTCTCCAATAACGGGGGGAATAGTTACTGTTCCAAATGCATAGAAAAGTCCCGTCAAAACAACAAAAGCTAAAACGTAATTCATTGCAGGACCTGCAAAAATAATCAATGCTCGTTTCCATAATTTTTGTGCCAAAAAAGTCTTATCTAAATCTTCTGGAGCAACATTATTCGTTGATTTCTTAGCGCTGGCAGCATCTTCATCCCCTAACATTTTAACATAACCACCCAGCGGAATCGCGCATACCTTCCAACGAGTTCCCTTACTATCCACTCTGCCCAAAAGTTCCGGACCAAACCCCAATGAAAAATCAGTCACTTTGACACCACAACATCTGGCAACAAAAAAATGCCCCCCTTCGTGAACAATAACCACCAAAGATAAAACAACAACAAAGGCAAACAAATAAACACAGGTTGTAATCATGAAGAAAGAACTCCGCCATTCATTATATAAATAGCCAAAGCAGTTATGGCTGCTGCAAAAATCAACCCATCTACGCGATCAAACAAACCACCATGACCAGGAATTAAATCGGATGAATCTTTTAAGTTTAGTTTGCGCTTAATGTAAGATTCAAAAAGATCACCAATCTGAGAAATAACTGCTAAAATCCCTGCAGAAAAAACCAGCAATCGCGTTGTATGATGAATGGGCAGATTGACATATTCATAAGCTTTTAAAAACAACGCAAAAACATAGGCAACCAGCATAGCAAAACCAATAGCACCAAGCAAGCCTGCCCATGTTTTTTTAGGACTGATAGCCGGGCACAGTTTTGGCCCCCCAATGGTCTTACCAACAATATAGCCACCAATATCCGTTGCCCATACCACAAAAACTAACCATAAAACCAGCGTTCTGGCATCATCCCCATTTGTGTAATAAAGCGAGGAAAGAGCTAAAAGAGGCAAGCAAATATAAGCTGTCCCCAAAGAAAAAGCCAAACGCCCTTTACTTTTCCAAAAAGAAAGCGTTGTCCCCATCAAAATAACCCACAAAACAAAAGCCGGATTATCTTCACTGATAAAGGCTGTCAACATAGCTGAAATCGTCATCCAAAGGCCAGCTGTCGTTTGTTTTTTATTGAACATCATGTCCCATTCCCAAGCAAGACCAGCCCCCAATAAACCGAGAAAAATTTTAAACACAGGAACGCCATAAACATCATAGACGCTTTTCCCGTACCAAATAATCGCTAAAACAAGCGGTGCCAATAAAACAGAAGAAAAAATCCTGATCAAAATATTTGAATGCATAAAATATCCTTTCTTTGGTTTTAAACACTATGGCAAATTTTCACGTTCCTGTCAAGGATTGTTTTACAAAAATAAAAAAAATTATCAGTTGACTTTTCTAAATAAATTGATAAATGGTTTTAAACGTCTTTAAGTTGGCGGGCAATGCTGTGCATAATGGGAACTAAAAAGCCTAAAAAAGATTTGCTTTAATCATAATTTTATGGTAAAATGAGTCTATTGATAACTAAACAAGGAGGTTTATGATGGCTTTAAATTTTACATTTTTGGCGGAAGATCAGATATGGGGCGATGATGCCCTGGATGTGATGAAAAAGTATGGCACGAAGGTTGCGCCAACGGATCTGACAGTCATATTGGGTGGTTATATGACCGATGGTGATACTCGTACTCCTGAAGGTGATTTAACTTGTGCCTCTTGGTCCGCGTCTTCGAATGAAGGTGAGGGCGCGCGTTGCGTCAACGGTGAGGGCGGTAGGCTCTGGTCTTACACGAATTCTCGTAAGATCTCGGCGCGCCCCGCTTTGCCTCCATCGGAGGCATCTAAAATCAGCCCGAGCGAAGCGAGGGCTATCGCTGGAATCCGCGTGGCGGAATATGGGGAATACCCGCAAACGGTCGCCGATGAACGCACCAGTGCAAAATTAGAAAGATTACATTCATCAAGATCTCTCCGTCCGACCGGAAAAAATTACACATTTGATTCAGTTGATTTAGACGATTTTAGGGCTTTTAAGGCCACATCCTATCAGGAATATGAAATGGATGGCAAAAGGTATATTCGCGTTCCTGGACGGCCTGCTGACGACGAGAGCAAGTTATCTACAGGGGAACAGGTAGAGGAAGGAAAACCCTATTGGGTCCAGGTACAACCGATAGAATGGCTGATGGACAGAAGCGGAACAATGGTCGCCAAAAAATGTTTATTTGCCGGCATTCAATTTGACACAAAGAGAAAATATGACGGCGATTTTTCCAAAACATTTATGAAGCATTATTTGGACACCTATTTCGCCAAGGAAATGATGCCGATTGAACGGGTGGCAGACAGAACAGTATCAAAAGATAAGAAAAAATCATCTCAAGAACGCCGTGGCTTGGTTGTTTTGTTGGATCCTTTGAATAAGCAACCACCAACGGCCATCAGGAAAGCAGCAAAGGTAGCCGCTGTTAAAGAGTATCGTAAGAAGAATCCGAAATCATTTGGTCGGTAATCTTTTCACAATATAGTAACCCCGGTTTTGGCTGGGGTTATTTTTTTTGTTTCCAGTTCGAATGTCGGTAAAGGTTTCAAAAAACATCAAAAATGTGAAATACTTTAAAATCAAACATTTATCAAATCAAGAGTTCGAATGTTTGCAAAAATAAGTGCTTTTTGACCGAACAACATTCGAACCGACATAAGTCATTGAAAATAAAAGAAAAAGTCGCCTTTTCAGACGACTTGTTCACTTTGGCGGAGAGATGGGGATTCGAACCCCAGATAGAGACAAGCTCTATAACAGATTTCGAGTCTGCCGCATTCGACCACTCTGCCATCTCTCCTATTCACTCTCAATCTGTTATGAAAATTGCTGAACGCAATTTAACAGATTAGAACGCTTCGCGCTCTCTTACTTCGTGCGATGGCGAGTCTGCCGCATTCGACCACTCTGCCATCTCTCCTATTCACTCTCAATCTGTTATGAAAATTGCTGAACGCAATTTAACAGATTAGAACGCTTCGCTTTTTTCCATTATATCTAAAACTGATTTAAAAGTCCAGAAAAATAAATGCTTGCATTTTCATTTAAAATAAAGTAAAGTCAATTCGTCTTCGGATGCGTACCCTTGTCCAATCAAGCCGATGCTACCGAATTAGTGCTGATGACAAGGCGTATTATTTTTAAGGAGTATAAAATGCTTTCAGGAAAAGTTAAATGGTTTAACTATAAAAAAGGTTATGGTTTCATCACCCCAGATGAAGGGGACAAAGATGTGTTCGTGCATATTACTGCTATGCGCGAAGCCAACTTGCACCGTTTGGAAGAAGGTCAAGAAATTTCCTATGAACTTAAAGAAGAAAATGGGAAAACTTGTGCCACAAATTTGACCTTGAAATAAGGTTAAAGATTAAAAAAGACCCGTTCATGATGAGCGGGCTTTTTTAATACTTGCGTTTTTGAAAAAAAGAATTTAAAATGTGAACTATGTTTAATTTATGGCATAAGATGATGAAGAAGTTATACGATTGGGCCATGCGCGTGGTGGCAGGACCAAAGGCATTTGCAACATTGTGTGGTATGGCGTTTGCCGAAAGTTCTTTCTTTCCTATACCGCCAGATATACTGATGATTCCTTTGGTTTTGAAACGTCGCACAGAGGCCTTTAAAATCGCCTTTTGGTGCACCGTGTGGAGTGTGATTGGGGGCGCATTCGGCTATGCTATCGGGCATTTTTTATATGATGTGGTGGCTGTTCCCATTTTGAATTTTTATCATTATATGCCCCAGTTTGAAAAATTTTGCGAGGGCTATAACCACTATGGCGCATGGATTGTGTTTGGCGCCGGGGTAACCCCCTTCCCTTATAAAATTATCACGATTGCCAGTGGGGTGACAGGGCTGAATTTCGGGATATTTATGTTGGCTTCTGTTATTGCACGAGGTCTTAGATTTTATTTGGTGGCAGGCTTGCTTTGGAAATGGGGCGAGCCCATGAAAGCGTGGATTGAAAAGAACTTGGGCTGGCTGAGTATCTTATTCTTTATTCTGTTGGTCGGCAGTTTTTATTTGATTAAATATTTGTAAGGAAAAATATGGCACTCACAAAAGCTCAAAAATTTTGTCAGGAAGTAAAAGAATTGGCGAAAAAGTATAATCTGCCATTTTTTATTGTGACGGATGGAGCTTCAGCCATAGCCAATAAAGATTGTGAAGCCGTTACTCATGCGCGCCAAGCCCACATCCTATGGGAAAAGGAAAACGGAATTGATTCCAATCATAGTTGGGAAAAATAATTATTTCTTCTTTTTGTGGGTTAAAATGTGCGGTTTTGTGGCTGTTGTTTGAACAGGGATGGTGCGGATGATTTTTTTGACTTCAGGACGTTTAAGATCAATCACCAGTAAGCCTTGTTCCAAGTGTGCACCTTCAATCGTCATGCCTTCAGCCAAAACAAAGGATTTCAAAAAGCTACGTGCTGCAATCCCACGATGCAAGTAATGGCGTGTTTCATCCGGTTCTTGATGGCCACGGATAATCAACTGATTCCCCTCTTGCAAAACTTCCAACTCTTCTTCTTTGTAACCCGCCACTGCAAAGGTCATACGCAACAGTTCTGGCGAAATTTGCTCAACATTGTAAGGTGGAAAAGAATCAGCTCCCTTTGCCACACGGTAGAGCATTTCTTCTAATCCTTCAAAGCCAAGCAAAAATGGGTTTTGAAATGGTGAAATCATCTGACTTCTTTCAATTGTTCAACCAGTAAATCTTTTTCACGCACTAATTGTTTATCGCGCTTTAAGTATTCCTCAATCGTTTTAACCGCATGAATAACTGTGGTATGATCACGTTCAAAAAATTTAGCAATATCAGGAAGTGCCATCGGCGTTAATTGTTTGGTAAGATACATCGCCAATTGACGCGGACGCACAATTGCACGGTCACGACGAGTAGAACGCAAATCTTTCAATGTTAGACGATAAAAATCAGCCACAGCTTGAATAATATCTGGGGCTTTGACTTGGCGTTCTGTCATGTGCAGGATATCTTTCAAGAGAACGCGCGCACTGTCAGGCGTAATAGTGCCACCCAGTAATTCCATATGAGCCACTAACCGCTTTAACGCACCTTCTAATTCACGCACATTCGAGGTAATGCTTTTTGCTAAAAATTCTAAAACAGATTCATCCAATTCCGTATGCATCGCTTGCATCTTTTCATGCAAAATAGATAAACGGAGTTCATAAGACGCTGGATGAATATCAACCACCAATCCTTGAGCCAAACGGGTGCGCAGACGTTCCTCAATTCCACGCAGTTCCATCGGTGCAGAATCAGCTGATAAAATAATTTTCTTACCACGTGAAATCAAATTATTAAAGGTATGGAAAAATTCTTCCTGCGTTTGACGTTTACCCACAATGAATTGAATATCATCAATCAAAAGGACATCCACATTACGGAAGAGTTCCTTAAAGGAATCCATTTCCTTGGATTGAAGTCCTTTGATAAAACGTTGGAAAAACTGTTCAGAAGATAAATAAAGAACCGTTTTTTCAGGATACAATTCCTTGATACGCCATGCAATAGCATGCATCAAATGTGTTTTACCAAGCCCCACCCCAGCGTGAAAATAAAGTGGATTAAAGGAGACTGTTTCTTCTTCTGCAATTTTTTTAGCAGCCTCATAAGCGAATCGATTAGAATCTCCAACCACAAAAGATTGGAAGGTATGGGTCTTATCCAAAAACACAGAATACAAATCTTCTTCCGTTGATGAAGAACGAATCGGAGTCTGTTTTTTTTCAACCATCTTTAAAGGCTGAATAGAAATAGGAGCAGAAACGGGAACAACCCGAGAAATTGCCATTTCAGGACGGCGTACTTGCACATAAACCTTTGCATCGGGGCGCTTAGCTGACCATAAAGAACGAATCGTTTCTTCATATCTTTTCTGAACTAATTCACAAATACAGGAACTGGGAGCCCATAAATTCAAATCATTATTCGGGGAAAGTTCTGGAACAATTCGTCCCAACCAACGCATAACGGATGTATCTTTTAATTGGTCTGCCAACTGTTGGCACAAAGCAAGCCATTCCGTTTGAAATGTGCTGGCATCCGTCATTTTTTATCCCCTTTCATTAAAAATTAAACTTGAATGCACTCTAGCCAAAAATGAAAAAAAAGTCCACCCTCTTTTAGTTGAATTTTTATCTTTTTTTTCAAAAACACAAATTATGGGAAGAGCGAATCTATATGTTGTGTTTTTCAAAAAAAAGAAAGTTAAAATCTATTTACTTTTAACAAAATCAAATTTTAAAATTTTGATTCTGAAAACCGTGACATAAAGCTATTGCCAGTGCATCTGACGCATCTGGGGGCATCTTGTCAGGCACATTTTTAAGGAGTGTATGCACCATCATATCCACTTGATTTTTTTCGGCGTGTCCTACCCCTGTAATCGTTTTCTTAACCTGATTCGGTGTATATTCGCCCACAGGGATTTTGGCCAGGGCTGGCACGCACAGTACTACACCGCGCGCTTGCCCCAACTTTAAAGTAGAGCTGGGGTTTTTATTCACAAAGGTTTCTTCCACCGCACAGGTATCGGGTTGCCACAATTTTATAACATCATTTAAGGAACCAAAGAGCTCGGACAACCGATTCGCTAGTGGTAATTTATCGTCAGGATTAATTGTTCCAGCTGCCAAAAATTGGAAGGAGTTGCCTTGTTTTTCAATAACACCCCAGCCTGTATGTCTTAGACCCGGATCCAATCCCAAAATCCGCATAAGTCCCCCCGTTAAAAATTAAAGCTGTGCCAAAATATCATCAGGAATATCGGCGTTGGTAAAGACGCGTTGCACGTCATCATCTTCGTTTAGTTCCTCAACAAAGCCCATCAGCTTTTGCGCTGTTTCCAAATCCGCTACTGGTGTTTCCACTGTGGGGCGCCAATCCATACGGGCCGCATTAGGTGTGCCAAATTTCTTTTCCAAAGCTTCACGAACTGCCCCTAAATCTTCAGGCTTGCAAGTAATTTCGTGAGTTGTTTCTGTAGTCTGAACATCATCAGCACCGGCCTCTAACCCCGCTTCAAACATGGCATCAGCAGAAGCCAC
>JAGCFA010000028.1 GCA_017650375.1 Alphaproteobacteria bacterium
GCTTGAAGGAAAAGAAAATCACGTGTGAAGGTGATACACCTGTTTGTAAAACAGAAAAGGAGACTTGTGTTGGATGTTTGGCTAACTATGCTTCAGGTTCAGAGGGGGCTTGTCAGACTGAGGAATATCCAGTTTGTAATACAAACACAGGGACTTGTGAAGCTTGTTCTGGAACAACACCGTATTGGAACGGAACAACCTGTGTGGAATGCACAGACGATTCTCATTGTGCGGATAATCCAGATGGCAAGACAATGTGCGATGCAAATCTATGTACTCAACCGATTCCAGAAGTGAATCATTGGACGTTTTGCGGGTATCCTGGATTTGGTGTTTGGACAGTTGCTTCTGGTGGCCCATATGATGCTGATTATCTGTTAGAAGGCTTTTTATATTATGCTGATGATGGGATAACGGTTTATGTTGATAATGTGGCAAAATTCAGCCATACCAGTTACAATTTTGCATGCTCCAGTGATTCTTGTGCTAAATACTGGAGTGTTGTCGTCCCAAAAGGGAAAAAATGGCATGTTACTTTGTATAATGGAGGCAAAAACTTGGGATGTGCCCCAGGAAGAACGTGGCTTTCTCGTTTATACACAGAAGAAGAATGTTATAAACAAGGAAAACGTTATTTCAAGGATGGTATATGTTCTCTTTGTCCAGAAAAGATGAAAGCGAATGCTGACTACAGCGGCTGTGTCTGTGATGATGGATTCTATATGTCGAATGGTGCCTGCTATTCTTGTTCGGATAAATCGGTGCGTGCTACAACTGAAGAAGCATGTTATGCCACTTGTGCGAAAAACACTCGTATGTGGAGTAACTACAATGGACATAAATACTGTTTTGATTGTAGTTATACTGCTGGTGTAGCTGCTTGGTTTACCAAGGCAGAATGTGACCATTGTCCGAACCGTTACTTTAAGGATGGAAAGTGTAGTTTGTGTCCTGCCAACGCATCTCCGAACGCAGATCATACAGACTGTGTTTGTAATGACGGATACTACATGTCGAACGGAGCCTGCTATTCTTGTTCGGATAAATCGGTGCGTGCTACAACTGAAGAAGCATGTTATGCCACTTGTGCGAAAAACAGTCGTATGTGGAGTAACTACAATGGACATAAATACTGTTTTGATTGTAGTTATACTGCTGGTGTAGCTGCTTGGTTTACCAAGGCAGAATGTGATCATTGTCCGAACCGTTACTTTAAGGATGGAAAGTGCGCCTTGTGTCCATCTGGTAAAAAACCCAATGTAGCGCGAGACGCTTGTGAATGAGTTAAAATTTGGCTATCTTTGAGAAATAATTTTGTTCATGGTGAATTTCTTCAAAACCACTTGATTTTTATAGTGGAATATGCTAAAACGAACACATCATTTTTTAACCAACGAAGGGAAAAAGATTACTCTGTCCTTATAAAACAACAAAGGAGTCAACATGTTTGATTTAAAAGGTAAAACGGCTTTAGTGACAGGCGCAACAGGTGGAATCGGTCGCGCGATTGCCAAAACTTTGCATGCCCAAGGCGCCAATTTAATTTTAACAGATATTTCAATTGAGCCGTTAAAGGTTTTAATGGATGAGTTAGGAGCTGGGGAGCCTGTGGCCGTTTTTGCAGGCAATATCACCGAAGAAAAAGAGTTAAAGGCTTTGGTAAAGTTTGGTGAACAACACTTTGGAAACATTGATATTTTAATCAATAATGCGGGTATTACAAAGGATACTCTTTCCATGCGGATGACGGACGAGATGTGGGATGCGGTTTTGAAGGTGAATTTGACTGCAGGTTTTCGTTTGACGCGCGAAGTTTTACCCCAAATGATGAAAAAACGTTGGGGGAGGATTATTTCCATGGCCTCTATTGTGGGGGTAATCGGAAATGTGGGTCAGGCGAACTATGCGGCCAGCAAAGCGGGCCTGATTGCCATGAGTAAGTCCATTGCAGGCGAAGTGGCTGGGCGCGGAATTACAGCCAACTGCATAGCGCCAGGCTTTATTGCAACACCTATGACCGAAAATTTATCCGATAATGTGAAGCAAGCTATGTTGGACAGAATTCCCATGAAACGGATGGGAACACCGCAAGATATTGCCAATGTGGTGGCATTTTTGGCGTCCGAGGAATCCGCCTATATCACCGGCCAAACCATCAATGTCAACGGCGGTATGTTGATGCTTTAATATTCTACCTTCATAAAATAGAGGCCTTCGGCGGGGGCGGTTTCTGCGCCTTTGGTGCGATCGCAGGCCTTGAAGGCTTTTTCAAAATCGGCCACGGACCATTTGCCTAAGCCCACCTTCACCAAAGCGCCCGCAAAATTGCGCACCTGGTGGTACAGGAAAGATTTGGCTGAAACAGTAATTCGGACTTCTTCGCCCACACGCTTGACAGCTAAAACATCCAGAGTCTTAATGGGGCTTTTGGCTTGACAATTCGCCGCGCGGAAAGTTGAAAAATCATGCTTACCAATCAATAACTTGGCAGCTTCATTCATCTTCTTCACATCCAATTTTTGATTCATATGCCATACGCGCCCAGCATTCAATGCCGGTGGAAAGTTTGTGTTTTGAATCCGATAAAGATAAGTGCGCTGTTTGGCAGAAAAACGTGCGTGAAAATCATCAGGGACTAACTCCATTTTGCGAATGACCACAGGATAGGGGCGCATGAGAGCATTTAAGGAATAGACCGCTTTTCGCCGATTTAATTTTTCAGCTACGTCAAAATGGGCGACTTGTCCCAAAGCATGCACGCCAGTGTCTGTACGCCCACTGGCAAACACTTTCACTTTTTGACGTAGATAAGTATTAAGCGCTTTTTCCACCACAGATTGCACTGAAAGTTGTCCAGCCTGTTCCTGCCAACCGACAAAAGGTGTTCCGTTGTATTCTATGGTTAGTTTATAGCGCATAAATTTGTTCCTTTTGGAACTTTTGTCCCCAATAAAAAGTCATGTTTGGATGTTGAATTTTTGCCTTCTTTTTGCAGGATTTCCAAATCCAAAATACCTTTGCCACAGGCGACCTGTAATTTGTCATCTATGGTTGTTCCGGTGGCACCTGTTCCATCCAAAACTTTAGCTTTTAAAACTTTAACCCGTTTACCATTTAATATAAAATAACATTTTTCAAAGGCCCGGATATTGCGTTCAATTTGAGAGGCAGTCAAAGACCAATCGATTAAAAATTCTGTTTTTTCAACCTTGGGGGCATAGCAAGCACCCATTTCGCTTTGGGGTGTTGGTTCATAAAAATTATCCAATAAATTCATCAGCATATCCACAGCCAAAGGATTCAATTTATCCCGTAAACTTTCGGGAGTTTCATCAGGAGCAATGGCGACTTTTTCTTGTCCGAAAACAGGCCCTGTATCCCATCCTTCATCTAAACGCATCAAACTGACGCCTGTTTCATTATCACCCGCTTGAATTGTGCGGACCATAGGGGCTGCTCCACGCCAACGGGGGAGTAAAGATGGATGAATGTTGATACAACCTTTTGGAGTACAATTTAAAACAGCTGTTGGGATCATCATAGCATAGGCGTAAACAATAATGGCATCTGCCCCCATATCAGCAATTTCTTTTTGAACGAGTTCCTCTTTTAAAGTGGCTGGTGTATAAACAGGGATGTTATGAGCATCCCCCCATTCATGAACAGCCGATTTGGTCAGTTTCATCCCGTGTCCAGCAGGTTTTGGGGCGCGTGTGTAAATAGCCAAAAGTTCATGCTTTTTTGAAAGTGCTTCCAAAACAGGCAAGGTAAAAGCAGGGGTTCCCATAAAAATCAGTTTCATTTAAGCCTCCTTGGCTTCCTTTTTGCGCCGTTTTTCCAGATGATGTAATAACTTATCGCGCTTTAATTTAGAAAGGTAATCAATAAACAAAATTCCGTCTAAATGATCCAGTTCATGTTGAATAGCCATGCCTAATAAACCATCGGCGGTCCTGGTCTTCTTTTCTCCATTTTTATCCAGATATTCTACAGTGACAACCGCAAACCTATCTACATCTGCATATTCGCGGGGTACGGAAAGACAACCTTCATTTCGACACAAAATTTCTTCGGAATGAGCGATAATTTTTGGATTTACCATTTGTAACGGATCGGGTTCTTCCCCTTCTCGGGCGCAGTCAATAACCACAATTCGTTCCAACAGCCCCACCTGATTGGCAGCTAATCCCACGCCATTACTGGCATACATTGTTTCCAACATATCATCTAGTAAGCCAACAATACGGGCATCCACTTTTTCCACAGGTTTTGCTTTTTCACGCAAAATTGGATGAGGAATTTCTAAAACTTTCATTTTGGTCATTTTTTTCTTTCCTTTTCTGATAAAATATATTATACACTAAAAATATTAAAATGCAAAGGAGTTTTTATGAAACGATTGTTTGTTGGATTGCAAATTCCAGAGAAGGTAGTTGAAACTTTAGGGGAACTCCCCACAGAGTTGACGGGTGCACTTTGGAAAACGGCTGAAAAGTATCATTTGACTTTAAGCTTTATTGGGAATATAGAAGAACCTTTGGCGGACGAAATAGAACGAGAATTGAAATACATTCGTTTTCCTGCCTTTCGATTAGCTTTAAAAGAAATTGGTTATTTTGCAAACGGAGATATTCCTCATCATTTATGGGTGGGGGTAACGCCGGATAAAGCTTTGCGCGAACTGCAAGAAAAAGTCGAAAATACCGTTAAAAAGCTTCAAGAAAATCCACAAGATCGTTTTAAATTTCATCCCCACGTTACTTTGGCAAAATTGCAAGGGACATCAGTGGATGATGTTTTCGGATATATCAGCCAAAATAATCTTTATCATTCGCCAGAATGGCAAGTTTCTTCCTTTTGTTTGTTTGAAAGTCATTCGAAAGAAAACGGAGAAGGAAAATACTATACTGTTCGGGCGGAATATCCTCTGTCATTGATTTAAAAAAAATGAAAAAATTAACCATTTATTTACTATTTTAGGGTATGATAAGAAAAAAAGGAGTTAGGAAAAGATGAAGCGCATTATATCTTTGCTACTTTTGGGGGTTGGGGTTATTGTAACTCGCCCTGCTTTTTCTGCTCCGATAGGGGCCTATAATCAAGTGATGCAGGCCGTTATTGAGCGTGATGAATCTACCCTCAAGTATCTTGTTTCAATTGGTGTTAACATTAATGCGACCAATATGAAGGGGAATACAGCCCTTTGTACCGCCATTGAAAACCAAGATTACCAAGGATATGAGCTGCTTCTCAGTCAGGGGGCGACAACACGTACTCCTTGTATTAAGGCGATGAAGCAGGAAGTTTTAGCTCGTTTTAAGGCTGAACAACCTCCTTTAGGAACTTATTATAAGGGGGCTGTTTTAACATCTGAACGCAGTGGTGGATTAACAAGACAAAGTAACGGAATAATGGCAACAATTGCTTCTTTGCCATATCCGCATTTAGGGGAACTTTTATTAGGTGGAATAGCTGTTGGAACAGCTTTTGCTGTGGGGGTCAATGGTTCTTCTGGGGGAGGTGGATCATCGGGCGGATATCCAGCACCTTTGGATTTAAATCCGAATGATTTTATCGATGCAGAATATAAAGGCGGCAGCTGGAAAGATCCTGAAGGTGCAACGATTAGTAACATTAATTTTGTTGGATCTGTTAATGCTGCATATGCTTATGCGCGTGGTTATACAGGCTATATGGTGGAACGCACCAGCCCTTATGGACGGCCTTCCAATGGCACATTGGATACGCCCAGTATATCCAATAAAAAAGTGACGGTGGCTATTTA